>NZ_JAGPXP010000020.1:0-123761 GCF_018070485.1 Micromonospora sp. C41
GGAGCGCGGCGCGCCGGGCTCGGGCGGCGCCGCGGCGTGCAGGTCGAGGCTCATGGGGAGTCCTTCTCCTCGGCCGGCGTCACCCGCCACACGGGCGACGCCGGACTCTGCGGGCACCGCGGGTGGCTCAACCGGTCACTTACCGGCGGCCGCACCGTTCTTCAGGGCCGCCTGCCACTGCTCGCCGGCCGACTTGCCCTGCTCCACGGCGCGCAGCGTGTTCTCCACGGCGGTGCGGACCGCGTTGTTCTTCGGGCCGAGGTAGACCGGCTTCAGCTCGGTCGCGCCGGCGGCGAAGATCTTGCCGACCGGGGCCTTGCTGAAGTAGTCGTTGGTCGAGTCGGCGACGGCCGGGTCGGTGAGCGCCTGCGGGTTCGACGGCAGGTTGCCGACCGCCTTGTACGCGCCGATCTGACCCTTGGCGCTGGTCAGGAACTTGGCCAGCTCCGCGGCCTCCTTCTGGTGCTTGCTCGACTTCGGCACGCCCAGGAAGGAACCGCCCCAGTTACCACCGGCGCCCGGCGCCTTGGCGATGTCCCACTTGCCGGCCGCCGCGTCACCGGCCTGGCCCTTGATGACACCGGTCATCCAGGCGGGGCAGGCGATGGTGGCGAAGGTGCCGTTCTTGAAGCCGGCGTTCCACTCGTTGGAGAACGACTGGAGGTTGTTGGACAGCCCGGCGGCGATCATCTTGGTGGTGAGGTCGTACGCCGTCTTCACGTCCGGGTTCTGGTCGATGACCATCTTGTTGCTCTTGTCGTAGTACGTGTAGCCGCTGCCCTGGCCCGCGACCTGCATCAGCACCACGTTGTAGAAGTTGGTCGCCGAGTCGACGAACTTGTGCTTCTTGTCGGCGGCGGCGAACTTCTGGCCGGTGGCGATGAACTCGTCCCAGGTCGGCCAGAGCGCGCCGACCTGCTCGCGGTCGGTGGGCAGCCCGGCGGCCTTGAACAGGTCGCTGCGGTAGCACAGCGCCATCGAGCCGACGTCGGTGCCGAGGCCCAGCACCTTGCCGTCGGGCGTGGTGCCCTGCTCCCACTTCCACGGCAGGAAGTTGCCCTTGAGGTCGTTCGCGCCGTGGTCGGCGAGGTTCACGAACTTGTCGGCCTGGGCGTAGAACTGGACGATGGTGCCCTCTTCCAGGGCCACCACGTCACCGGCGCCCGAGCCCGCGGTGATCTGCTGGGTCAGACGGGTGTTGTAGTCACCGAGGCCGAGACCCTTGCCCCGCTCCTGGATCTTGACGTTCGTGTGCTCCGCTTCGTACTGCTTGTACAGCTCTTCGTAGCCGAAGCCCTGGTCGCCGAAGACGTCGACGACCAGCGTGATCGGGCCGTCGCCGCTGCCGCTGTCGCCGCTGTCCGAGTCGTCGCCGCAGGCGGCGGTGGTGCCGAGCACGACGACGGACGCGAGCGCGATGGCCGCGAACCGCCGACGACGGATTGGGACGCTCATCCGAGACCCCTCTTTCGGTGGTGAGGCGATATCTGCTGTGTGGTGGGGGGTGCGTTTCGCGCGGGCCGGAGCGGGGCAGGAGGGAGATCCGCACCACTCTCGGGAGCGCTCCCATGAGGTTGCCGGGAGGTGACAGGGGTGTCAATAGACCGTTGGGAGCGTTCCCATTTCGTTACCGCGCCGCTGGCGACCCCTCCTCGGAGCCCGCGATCAGCGGCGCGCGGACGGCGCGATCAGCAGCAGCGGCGCAGCAGGACGGTGGCCCGGCCGGCGTCGAACGCGGCCGGATCGAACGCCGGGCCGGCCCACTCGCGCATCGTCACGTGTTCCGGGTGTGCCGGGTCGGCGAGCGCCGCGAGCAGGACCGCGTACCCGGCCGGGCCGCCCACGTCCTCCGGCGGGCAGGCCCGCTCCCCGTCCAGGCAGACCGGGTAACGCTCGTCCGGGTCGGCGGCGCAGCAGTCCTCCACCACCAGGTCGTGCTCCCACCAGTCCCCGAAGTCGTAGGTGTAGCGGAACCGGTCACCCTTGCCCACTACCGTGTCCAGCCGGACGTCCAGCTCGTCGCGCAGCGCCAGCTCGCCGTCCGGGTCGGGTTCGCCGTACTGCCGGCCGTCCACGTCGAACGAGTGCAGGTGGCAGTCGCGCCAGCCCATCGCGTGCTGGATCACCCGGTGCAGCCGGTCCAGCGTGTAGCCGCCGGGCACCAGCACCCGCCGCCACACCCGCGGCCGGACCCCGGCCAGCGACACCATGAGCTGGAAGATCTGACGCGACACGACGTCCCATCCTTCCTCGGCATAGGCTGCCTGCATGATCTGCCGAGCCTGCCGGGAACGGCGGCACGACGACTGTCCTGGCCGGAAGTGGTGCGACTGCCAGCACCGTACCCCCGAACCCACCCCTCCGGTCACCGGTCCGGCCGGCGAATGAGCGTCGGAACCCCGATCGAACGGATCTGGCCCGCACCCGTCACCGGCGCGCTGACCGATCCGGAACTCACCGCGCTCTACGGCCGGGCGGCCCGCCCGCACCTGCGGGTCAACTTCGTCGCCAGCGCCGACGGGGCGGTCACTCTGGACGGCTACTCGGCCGGGCTCTCCGGCGAGCCGGACAAGCGGGTCTTCGGGCTGCTGCGGATGCTCTGCGACGCTCTCGTGGTGGCCGCCGGCACGCTGCGCCACGAGGGCTACCGGGCGGTCCGGCTGAGCCCGGAACGCCGGGCCTGGCGCCGCGAACGCGGGCTGGCCGAGTTCCCGACGCTCGTGGTCGTCTCCGGCTCACTCGACCTCGACCCGGCCCAGGCCGCGTTCGCCGACGCCCCGGTCCGGCCGATCGTGCTCACCCACGCCGACGCCGTACCGCCGCCCGGCCTCACCGACGTCGCCGACCTGGTCCGCTGCGGCCCCGCCCCGGTCACCAGCACCGACCGGGTCGACGGCAGCGGCCGGGTCGACTTGGCCGTGGGCCTGGCGGAGCTGCGCCGCCGAGGGCTGGACCAACTGCTCTGCGAGGGCGGCCCGCACCTGTTCGGCGCGCTCACCGCCGCCGACCTGGTCGACGAGCTGTGCCTGACCGTGGCGCCGCTGCTCGCCGGCGCCGGCCCGGGCCGGATCACCGCCGGGGACGCCAGCCCGCCCCGGCACCTGCCGCTGCGCCACGTGCTGGCCGCCGCCGACGGAGTGCTCATGTTGCGGTACGCCCGCGACCCCGCCGACCCCACACCCGCCGGATCCGCCCCCGCCGCCTGAGCCGCACCCCGGCACCCTGGCACCCCCGTGATCTTGCACTTGAGGCCCCGACTGCGCCCGTTTCGCGCTGAATTGCGGGGGCCAGAACTGCAAGATCGCGCTAGTCGGGGAGCAGCGCGGCTGGGGTCCCCTGCGACGGCCTGTCGTGGCGAGCGCCTTCCGTCTCGCGGGAAGGGCGTTCCGTTAAGTGAGATCCGTGGAGATCTTGGTAGGAAAGGGCCCCATAGGTGCCCTTTCCTGCCAAGATCTTCGCGACTCTCAGGAGGCAGGACAGAGTTCCTGCGTTCCGAGACGGCTCGGGAGCGGACGGCAATCGCCACGATCTCGGGCCAGCCGGGCGGCGAGTGGAACGCGACGGGTGACACGGGCGCGGAGACGACCGGCGCCTCGCGAGCAGTCGTCATGGGCAGCGCTTGTCACCTGTGCCGCCGACACCCCGCGCCACGCGACGGGCCTGTAGCGAAACAACGAAAACGTACGCACCGTGGCCGGGCGGATCCGGGTGGCTACCGTTCGGCGCACGCTCGGCGTGGCGTCCGCCGCGTCGCGTGGCAACCTGTCGCATCCCTCGGGCAGGATGCACGACGTGCACCGCCAACGGTACGACCAGCCGACCGGAGACCGCCGATGACCGACGACCAGCTCGACGGGCCCGGCGAGGGTGTCGGCCGGGTGCTCGGCACCGCCGACGCCACCCCGCTCACCTTCTGGACGGCTGTCGCGCCGGGCAGCTACCTGCAGCTGGACGACGTGGTGGTGACCCGCCGCGACCTGCCCGACCGGGAGCCGGTGACGATCGCCGGGGTGGTTACCCAGGTGCGTGCCCGGCACGAGGGGGCGCAGTTCGACTCCGACGTCTTCGCCATCGCCGACGGCACGCTGCCGGCGCAGGTGCAGGAGGCGGCCGAGGTGACGACCACGCGGGTCGACCCGGAGTTCTACGTGCCGCCGACGCCGGGCGCCGTGGTGCACCGGGCCGAGGGGGACGCGCGGGCGCGGGCCCTGCACTTCGACCGGATGGAGCGGCGGATCCCGATGGGGATGGGCCGCGACGGGGTGCCGGTCTACCTCAACGCCGACTTCCTCGACGGCACCCGGGGCGCGCACGTGTCGATCTCCGGCATCTCCGGCGTCGCGACCAAGACGAGTTTCGCCACGTTCCTGCTCTACTCGGTGTTCCGCTCCGGCGTGCTGGGCGGCGACGCGGTCAACGCGAAGGCGCTGATCTTCAACGTGAAGGGCGAGGACCTGCTCTTCCTCGACCACCCGAACAGCCGGCTCGACGATCCGACCCGGGCGGCGTACGCGAAGCTGGGCCTTGATGCCGGCGCGTTCCCGGACGTGCGGGTGTACGCCCCGCCGCGGGTCGGCGACTCCTCCGGCACGCCGGATGTGAGCAGCCGGCTCACCGGGGTGGACAGCTTCTACTGGACGCTGTCCGAGTTCTGCGCCGACCGGCTCCTGCCGTACGTGTTCGCCGACGCGGACGACGAGCGCCAGCAGTACACGATGGTGGTCCACTCGGTGGCCGCGCACCTGGCCCGTTACGCCCAGCCGGCCGACGGCGGGGTGAGCATCGACGGGGTGCGGCTCGGCTCGTACGCGGATCTGGTCGACCACGTGGTCGAGCAGCTCAACGACGACGAGACGCGCGGCGAGTGGGCGGGCAGCGCGGTCGGGCTGGGCACCGTGAACGCGTTCGCCCGGCGGCTGATCGGCAGCAAGAAGGACCTGGGCCGGTTGATCCGGGGTGACCTGGCGACCCGCCGCCCGCACTCGATCAACACGGCGGAGAGCGCGCAGGTGACTGTGGTCGACCTGCACAACCTGCCCGACCGCGCGCAGCGGTTCGTGGTCGGTGTGACGCTCAAGAGCGAGTTCGAGCGCAAGGAGAAGGCGGGCACCGCCAAGCCGCTGCTGTTCGTCGTACTCGACGAGCTGAACAAGTACGCGCCGCGGGAGGGCTCGTCGCCGATCAAGGAGGTGCTGCTCGACATCGCCGAGCGGGGCCGCTCGCTGGGCGTGATCCTGGTCGGCGCGCAGCAGACCGCCAGCGAGGTGGAACGGCGGATCGTCACCAACTCGGCGATCCGGGTGGTGGGCCGGCTCGACCCGGCCGAGGCGTCCCGCCCGGAGTACGGCTTCCTGCCGCCCGCCCAACGGCAGCGGGCGCTGCTGGCCAAGCCGGGCACGATGTTCGTCAACCAGCCGGACATCCCGGTGCCGCTCTGCCTGGAGTTCCCGTTCCCGGCGTGGGCCACCCGGGTCTCGGAGGCGGGCCGCGCGCCCTCGGAGACGCTACGGTCGATCACGCAGGCCGCCGATCCGTTCGCGGTGGTCGGCTCCGGCTCCTCCGACGACGACATCCCGTTCTAGGCGGCACCCAGATGAAGATCCTGCACACCTCCGACTGGCACGTCGGCAAGGTCCTCAAGGGGCAGTCCCGGGCCGAGGAGCACAAGCAGGTCCTCGCCCAGGTCATCGAGATCGCCCAGCGTGAGCGGCCGGACCTGGTCATCGTCGCCGGTGACCTGTACGACACCGCCGCGCCCACCCCGGAGGCGACGCGGCTGGTGACCCGGGCGCTCACCGCGTTGCGGCGAACCGGCGCGGACGTGGTGGCGATCGGCGGCAACCACGACAACGGCGCGGCGCTGGACGCGCTGCGCCCGTGGGCCGAGGCGGCCGGGATCACGCTGCGCGGCAGCGTCCGGGAGAACCCGGACGAGCACGTCGTCGACGGGGTCACCGCCGGTGGGGAACGCTGGCGGCTGGCCGCGCTGCCGTTCCTGTCCCAGCGGTACGCGGTGCGCGCGGTGGAGATGTACACGCTCACCCCGGCCGAGGCGAACCAGACGTACGCCGACCACCTGGGCCGGGTGCTGGACCGGCTCGCCGAGGGGTTCACCGAGCCGGACCGCGTGCACCTGGTGACCGCGCACCTGACAGTGGTCGGGGCGAGCACCGGCGGCGGCGAGCGGGACGCGCACACGGTGCTCGGATACGCGGTCCCGGCCACCGTCTTCCCCGGCAACGCGCACTACGTGGCGCTGGGTCACCTGCACCGCTCGCAGCGGGTCATCGGCCCGTGCCCGATCCGCTACAGCGGCAGCCCGCTCGCCGTCGACTTCGGCGAGCAGGAGAACGTCAGCTCGGTGACGATCGTGGAGGTCACCGCCACCACGGCCGCCCGCATCCGGGAGGTGCCGGTGCCGGGCGCGGTGCCGCTGCGCACGGTACGCGGCACGCTCGCGCAGCTCGCCGAGATCGAGGCGCCGGAGGGCTGGCTGCGCGTCTACGTCCGGGAGCAGCCCCGGGCCGGGCTGCGCGAGGAGGTGCAGGAGCTGCTGCCCCGGGCGCTGGAGATCCGGATCGACCCGGAGCTGGTGCCCGCGCCGGGCAGCGGGACCCGGACCGCCCAGCGGGCCGGGCGGTCGCCGGGCGAGTTGTTCGGCGACTACCTGGACAGCCGCGGGCACGCCGACGAGGGTGTCCGGGAACTCTTCGACGAGCTGCTCGAGGAGGTGGAGCACTGATGCGGCCGATGCGGCTGGACATGGCCGGGTTCACGGTGTTCCGCGACGAGACCACTGTCGACTTCACCGACGCGGACTTCTTCGCGCTGGTCGGGCCGACCGGTTCGGGCAAGTCGACGGTGCTCGACGCGATCTGTTTCGCGCTCTACGGCACGGTGCCGCGCTGGGGCGGCGCCCGGGGGCTGGCGAACGCGCTGGCGCCGTCGGCCACCGAGGCGCGGGTCCGGCTGGTGTTCGAGTCCGCCGGGGACCGCTACGTGGCGACCCGGGTGGTGCGCCGGGACGGCCGGGGCACCGTGAAGACGGCCAACGCCGGGCTGCAGCTCATGCCGCCGGGCTTCGACGTCACCAAGCTCGACACCGGGCTCAGCCCGGAGGATCTGGGCGAGGTGGTGGCGGGCACCCCGGCCGAGATGGAACAGGCGGTGCTGGACGCGGTCGGGCTGCCGTACGAGCAGTTCACCTCCTGCGTGGTGCTGCCGCAGGGGCAGTTCGCCGACTTCCTGCACGCCAAGCCGGCCACCCGGCAGCAGATCCTGGTGAACCTGCTCGGGCTGGGCGTCTACGAGAACGTGCAGAAGAAGGCGGTCGAGCGGGCCGGGCAGGCCGAGGCGAAGCTGGAGACCGTCGACAAGCTGCTCGGCGGGCTCACCGACGTCGACGACGAGAGTCTGGCCGCCGCCCGGGAGCGGGTGGACGCGATGCGGGAGCTGGCCGCAGCGGTCGCTGCCGCCGTACCCGAATGGGAGCGGGCCCGGGCGACGGCGGGTGAGCGGGCGGCGGCGCTGGCCGCCCTCGACGCGGAGCTGGGTGTGCTGGCCGGGGTGCGGCCGCCGGACGGCACCGCCGAGCTGGCGCGGGCGGTGGCGGCGGCCCGGGTGGCCGCCGACGAGGCGGCGGCCACGGTCGGGCTGGCCGAGGAGCGCGAGGAGAAGCTGCGCGGGGAGCTGACCGCCGCCGGTGACGAGAGCGCGTTGCGGTTGCACCTGAAGGCGTACGCGGACCGGGACCGGCTGACCGCGGAGGCGGCGACGGTCCGCGCGGCGGTGGACGCGGCGCGCGGCGAGCACGACGCGGCGGTGGCAGCGCTGGCGGCGGCGCGGGCGGACGCGCAGCGGGCCGAGACGGAGCTAGAGTCGGCGTTCCGCGAGCACGAGGAGGCGAAGGCCGCCGACCAGGCGGCGGCGCTGCGGGCGCACCTGGTCGACGGCGCGCCCTGCCCGGTGTGCGAGCAGACGGTCACCACCGTGCCCGCGGTGCCGAAGGGTTCGGCGGTGAGCCGGGCGATCGAGGCGGGCAAGGCGGCGCGGGCGGCGAGCGAGGCGGCGAAGCGGGTGGTGCAGGAACGCGACGCCGCGGCCCGCGACCTGGACCGGGTGCTGCTGCGTGCCCGGACCCAGCACGACCAGCTCGGCGCGCGCCTGGCCGAGCTGGACGAGCAGCTCACTGACGCGCCCGCGCCGGAGCGGCTGCGGGAGGCGCTGGCCGAGCACGCGCGGCTGCGGACCGCGCTGGAGGAGGCGGCGGGCGCGGTGCGGGCCGGGCGGGAGGCGGCCCGGCGGGCGCGGGGCGCGCTGGACGCCGCGCAGGAGCGGCTGCGCCGGGCCTGGCGTGACTTCGACGCGGTACGCGACGGGCTGGCCCGGTTCGGGCCGCCGGCCGCCGACCGGGACGACGTGGCGGCGGCGTGGACGGCGCTGGCCGACTGGGCGGGCGAGCAGGCGCGGGCGCGGCGCGCGGACCGCGACGGGCTGGCCGAGTCGGTGGAGGCGGCGCAGCGGGCCGCGGCCGAGGTCGCCGACGGGATCGCCGCGTTGTTCACCGCGGCCGGGCTGGACGCCCCGCAGGACGCGCCGCGCGACGTGGCGGTGGCGGTGGAGCGGGCCGAGGCGGAGTTGCGCCGCCTGGACGAGCGCCGCGAGCAGGCCGCCGGGCTGCGGGAGCAGCGGGCCGGGCACGAGCACGAGGCGCGGGTGGCGCGGGCGCTCGCCTCGCACCTGCGGGCGAACAACTTCGAACGCTGGCTGCTCACCGAGGCGCTGGACCTGCTGGTCGACGGCGCGTCGCGGATCCTGCGGGAGCTGTCCGGCGGGCAGTACGACCTGGTGCACGACAAGGGCGAGTTCTTCGTGGTCGACCACCACGACGCCGGGCTGCGGCGCGGGGTGCGCACGCTGTCCGGCGGGGAGACGTTCCAGGCGTCGCTGGCGCTGGCGCTGGCGCTGTCCGAGCAGCTCGCCGGCATGTCCACCACCGCGGCCAGCCTGGAGTCGATCGTCCTGGACGAGGGTTTCGGCACGCTCGACGCGGCGACGCTGGACACGGTCGCGGCGACGCTGGAGAACCTGGCCGCCCGGGGCGACCGGATGGTCGGCGTGGTCACCCACGTGCCGGCGCTGGCCGAGCGGATCCCGGTCCGGTTCGAGGTGCGCAAGGACGCGCGGACGGCCCGCGTGGAACGGACCGGCCTGTGACGTCACAGTCGCCGGCGTTCTTCGTCGACGCCTGGGATCCGGCGTACGGCGCGTCGTTCGAGGCTGCGGGCGGGTCCGGTCCGGCCGCGCCGAGCAGCGCCCAGGTGGACGCCGACGTCGAGCTGCCGGCCACCGACTGGCGGGCGATCGGCCTCCGCGCGGGCGTGCGGTCGCCGGACGTGGTGCTGCTCGTCGACGGGGTACGCCGGATCGACGCCAGTGTCTGGACGGCCGAGGAGGACGGCGGCTCGTTCCCCGGCATCGCCGCCTCGTACGCGGCCGGTGTGGTCCGCTGCGACCTGGACCGGGGCGCCGCCGAGATGGCCGGCGCCCGGGTGGGCCGCGGCCTGTTCACGGCGAGCCCGTCGGCGCAGGACGTGGTCGCCGGGACTGTGCGTTACCCGGTGCACCGGGTCAGCGGCACCGGTGAGCTGAGCAAGCTGCCCGCGGCGGTGCAGGCGCCGCTGACCGCGCTGGAGGTGGCCGTCTCCGACGCGGTACGCACCGACGGCGACCTGCTGGTGGTGGACGGCCCGCTGCGCAGCCGGCGGAACCTGCCGCGCACGCTCGGGTACATCAAGACGCAGCACAGCCAATACCTGGACGGGCGGCTGACCGCTGTGGTGACCGGGCTGGCGCCGGGTGAGCGGTGCCCGGTGTTCCGGCTGGGCACGGCGTGGGGCGGCTGGTCGTGGTATCTGCGCCTGCCGGTGCGCGCCGGGGCGCCGTGGGCCGGGATCGTGCGGGTGGAGTGCTCGGCCGACCTGACCGTGCCGGAGGCGATCGCGCTGGCCGACCTGTCGCTGGTGACGTTGCCCCGGTTCGCCTCCACCCCGTACAAGGATCCGCGTGCCCCGCAGAACCTGGTGCCGATCGCCGGGCTGGAACGCCGGTTACGCGGGATGCTCGGCGACGCGCGGCTGCTGCACCGCGTGCTCACCGCGGCGGCGCGCGGAATGCGGCGCTGATGGGCCGGCGACGCGACTCCGACCGGGTGGTGGCCGACGTCGACACCGGGCGGGCCGAACTGGTGCCGGACCGCGACCGTCCGGGCTCGTGGACGTTGCTGCTGGACGGCGCGCCGCAGTCGCATGTCGACCTGACCGACCCGGCTCACCTGGAGTTCGAGTACGTCCGGCGGCTGGCCGCCGCGCTGGACCTGGTGGCGCCGGCCGGGGCGCCGCTGCGGGTGCTGCACCTGGGCGGCGGCGCGCTCACCCTGCCCCGGTACGTGCAGGCCACCCGCCCGGGTTCGACGCAGCGGGTGTCCGAGGTGGACGGCGCGCTGGTGGAGCTGGTCCGCCGCGAGCTGCCGTGGCCTGCCGATCCGCGCCTGCGGGTACGGGTGGCCGACGCGCGGGCGACGCTGACGTCGAGCCGGGACGGCGCGTACGACGTGATCGTGGCGGACGTGTTCGCGGGTGCCCGTACCCCCGCGCACCTGACCTCGGTGGAGTACGCCGCCGAGGTGGCCCGGGTGCTGGCGCCCGGCGGCAGCTATCTGGCGAACGTGGCCGACGGCCCGCCGCTGCGGCACGCGAAGGCGCAGGTCGCCACAGTGCGTACCGTGCTGCCCCGGGCCTGCCTGGTCGGCGACGCGGCGGTGCTGCGCGGCCGCCGGTACGGCAACCTGGTGCTGGTGGCGTCCCGGGTGGAGCCGCCGGTGCCGGAGCTGGCCCGGCGGGCGGCCGGCGACTGGTTCCCCGGCCGGGTGCTGGCCGGCGCGGAGCTGGACCGCTTCACCGGCGGCGCGGCGGTGGTCCACGACGCGGACGCCGTCGACTCCACTCCCCCGCCGCCCGGAATTTTTTCCGTCAAACGTTGATCCGATCGACTGGTGGCTGCGTATCACCGGGCGGCCATGCCCGTGGGGGGCCGGCTGATGTCATTGGACAGCGGAGGTCTGCATGCATGCGGTGGCGGCCGGCTGGCACGGCGAAGTGGCGCGGCCCGAGTGGATGTTCGCCCGGGCACAACCACATTCGCGCGCCTCGCGTTCCCGCCGGGGGGTCGACGCCCGGCCCGCCGATCGCCAGAATGACCCGGTGCCGCCGCGACCCGCTCCCGGACGCCACCAGGCGACCTCCGCCGAGGCCAGCCACTCCGACCAGCTGATCCGCCTGCTGTACGCCGAGCACGCCGGCCCGCTGCTGATGTTCGTGATGCGGCTGACCGGCGGGGACCGGCAGCGGGCCGAGGACATCGTGCAGGAGACGCTGCTGCGGGCCTGGCGCAACGCGCACCGGCTCGGCGTGCAGGGCCAGGGCTCGTTGCGTCCCTGGCTGGTCACGGTGGCCCGGCGGATCGCGATCGACGAGCACCGCAGCGAGCAGGCCCGCCCGCCGGAGACGTACGACCGGGATCTGACCGCCTTCGCCGAGGCGGACAGCACCGACCGGGTCCTGCGCACGATGACGGTGGCGGACGCGCTGCGTACGCTGAGCCAGTCGCACCGGGAGATCCTGGTGGCGACGTACTTCCGGGGGCGCACCGTGCCGGAGGCGGCCGAGGAGCTGGGGCTTCCGCTCGGCACCGCCAAGTCGCGGGTCTACTACGCGCTGCGCGCGCTGCGCACGGCTCTGCAGGAGAGGGGGGTGACCGAATGAGCCGGGCCGACCACATGGACGTCGCCGCGTACGCGCTCGGCGTGCTGGACGCGGAGGACGCGGAGCGGTTCGAGGAGCACCTGGCCACCTGCTGGGCCTGCGCGGCGGAACTGGAGACGATGGTCCCGGTGGTGGGGCTGCTCTCCGGCATCGACGGCGAGGCGATGGCCGCGCTGGAGCAGACGCACACCGATCCGGCGCTGCTGGACCGGACGCTGGTGGCGGTGCGGCGGGACCGCCGTCGTACCCGGGTGCGGCAGTTGCTGGCGACAGCGGCGGCAGTGGTGGTGTTCGGCGGCCTGAGCGGGGTCGCCGCCGGGATGCTCGGCGACGAGCCGGGGCCGACGCCGCAGGCCGGGCCGACGCAGACCGCGCCGACCGCGGCGCCGAGCGGCGAGCCGGGCAACCCGAACGACCCGGGCGTCGGCGGGGAGAAGCCGATCGAGGGCGACCAGCACAACGCCACCGACGCGGGCACCGGCGTGCAGACCACGATGTGGCTGGCGCGCAAGGAGTACGGCACGCAGATCTCGGTGCAGCTGAGCCGCCTGCCCGGGCCGCGTGTCTGCCGGCTGGTGGTGGTGCGCAAGAACGCCACGAGCGAGGTCATCTCCACCTGGTCGGTGCCGGCCGGCGGCTACGGCACGAACCAGAACCAGCTTCCGCTGGAGCTGACCGCGTCCACCTCCGCCCCGGTGCGCGACATCGACAAGCTTCAGGTGCAGTCGGTGGACGCGAACGGGGTGGCGAGTCCGCTGGTGACGGTGGACGACATCTGATCCGGTACGACGACGGCGCCGGGCGGCTGGACCGCCCGGCGCCGTCTTGTCGTGTCCGGGCCGGCAGACCCCCTCGTGCTGACGCACGCGCCAGAACGGCTGTCGGTTCAATCAGTCCACTGTGAAATGTGCCACCGTTTCGACTTCAACCTTGACAGTGCCGCGCCCGTACTACTCGGCGAACTGCCAAGAACGAGGAGGGCACGTGGCACACCACAAGCGGACGACCGTCATCGTCGCGAGCGCGATGGTCGCACTTACGGCCTGCGCCCCCGCAGGCTACAACGGGGCGAACTCGAGCGCGGCCGAGCCGGTCGCCGTCGCCGCGGCCGAACCCACCGCGGCGGCCGAACCGGAGGCGTCGGCGGCTCCCGAGGAGGAGCCGGTCGCGGACAAGGCGCCCCCGGCCAACGTGAAGATCACCGACGAGCTGGTCGGCAAGAAGCTGCCCCGCATGGGCCGCGTCGTCACCGACCAGGACGGCTGGGTGCTGTACCGGTTCGACAAGGACTCCGACGACCCGCCGCAGTCCAACTGCGTGGACAAGTGCGCCGAGGTCTGGCCGCCGTCGCTCACCGACGGCAACCCGAAGCTGCGTGGCGTCTCCGACGACAAGGTCGGCACCATCACCCGCCAGGACGGCACCCGGCAGCTCACCATCGGCGGCTGGCCGGTCTACCGCTACATCGGCGACAAGAAGCCGGGCCAGTGGAAGGGCCAGGGCGTCGGCGGCACCTGGTTCGTGGTCGACCCGAACGGCAAGAAGAACCTGACCTGCCTGCCCACCGGCACGCCCAAGCCGGTCGCGCCGCCCGCGGCGGGCAGCTCGAACAGCTCCGGCGGCGGGTCGGACTACTCGTACTGACGCACCAGGTCACGGTGACCGGTCGCCGCCGGGGAGGGCGCGGCCGGTCATCGTCGGGAACCCGGGAGGCGGGGCGCACCGGCATCGCCCCGCCTCCCGGCTCGGCGTGTCCGGCGTCACCGCCGGGACGC
Organism: Micromonospora sp. C41; assembly: GCF_018070485.1. Lineage (NCBI taxonomy): Bacteria > Bacillati > Actinomycetota > Actinomycetes > Micromonosporales > Micromonosporaceae > Micromonospora > Micromonospora sp. C41. Next base: position 13,598 of record NZ_JAGPXP010000020.1, read on the forward strand.
GTGGCAGAGTGGCCGGGTGACCTCGCCCGCCGCCCGCCGCACGCTGCGCCCCCCGGCCGGCTACCGGCTGGCCGCGTCGGTGCGGGCGCTCACGTTCAGCCCGTACGACCCGTGCGCGCGGATCGCCGCCGGCACGTTCTGGTGGGCCACCCGCACCCCGGACGGACCGGCCACGCTGGCGCTGCGCCCGGAGGCCGGCGAGCTGACCGCCGAGGGGTACGGCCCCGGCGCCGGCTGGGTGGTCGAGCGGGCCGACCGGATCGCCGGACTGCGCGACGACCTGACCGGGTTCGCCGCGCTCGCCGCCGCGCACCCGCTGGTGGCCCGCCTCGCCCACACGCACCACGGGCTGCGGATGCCCGCCACCGGCCAGATCTTCCCCCGGCTGCTGCGGGCCGTCTTCGAGCAGAAGGTCACCGGCAAGGAGGCGTACCGGGCGTACGCCGCCACCGTGCGGCACTTCCGCGAACCCGCCCCGGGTCCGCTGCAACGACTGCTGCTGCCGCCGGAGCCGGCCGCGGTGGCGGCCACGCCGTACTGGGTGTTCCACCCGTTCGGCGTGGAGCAGCGACGCGCCGACACGCTGCGCCGCGCGGCGGCCGTCGCGGACCGGCTGGAACGCTGCGCCGACTCGGCCGAGGCCACCCGGCGGCTCACCGCGATCCCCGGGATCGGGCCGTGGACCGCCGCCGAGGTGGTGCGGATCGCGTACGGCGACCCGGACGCGGTCAGCGTCGGCGACTACCACGTGCCGAACACGGTGGCCTGGGCGCTGGCCGGTGAGCCGCGCGGCGACGACGCCCGGATGCTGGCGCTGCTGGCGCCGTTTCAGGGGCACCGGGGCCGGGTCTGCGTGCTGCTGGAGGCGGCCGGGATCCAGGCGCCGAAGTACGGCCCGCGCGCCCCGATCCGCTCGTTCGCCCGCTACTGACCGCTCAGCGCCGCCGGCACAGCCGCCGCAGCGTCCGGCCCAGCCACCAGGCGTACGCCCGCTGGAAGCCGAGCACGACCGGCCCGCCGGCCCGCACGTACCAGTGGGCGGGGCGACTGAACGCGGTCACCTCGAACCAGACGCCGTCGGCACCCCGGGTGACCAGGAACGCCTCCTCACCGACCTCCGGGTGCCCGGGCAGCGTGCCGTAGCCGAACCCGGCCCGGTCCGGCTCGTCCACCACCCAGACCACCTCGGTCGGGCCCCACAGCCGCGCCGGGCCGACGCCCAGTCCCGGCGTGACACGTACCCCGGGCGCCGCGCGCGGCGCGTCCGCGCGCATCACCACGCCCGCGGCGCGGTGCAGCCGCCAGCCCAGCAGCGCGTCCGCCGCGACCGGGAAGCCGCCGTCCGGCAGCCGGACCCGGTGGCGCAGGTGGTGGTAGCCGGCCGGCAGGCCGCCGTCGCGGGTCGCGCCCACCTCCGGGTACGTCAGCTCGGGCACGCCGGTCACCTCCACGCTGATGGGAACACCCCCGCCAGCGTACGGCCGCTTCTGAGCGCTGTGGTGAGCTGAGCCGGTGACCGACGTGACCATCGCCCCCGCCGACGTCGCCGACGCCGGTGAGATCCTCACCGTGCAGCGCGCCGCGTACCTGGTGGAGGCGCAGCGCTACCGGGACGTGTTCCTGCCCCCGCTGACCGAGACGCTGGACGAGGTCCGGGCGGCGCTGGCCGGACCGGACGTGGTGCTCGCCGCGCGGCGCGGCCCCCGCCTGGTCGGCTCGGTACGCGCCCGCGTCGACGGCGACACCGCCCACGTGGGCCGCCTCTCGGTCGCGCCGGACCAGCAGGGCCGGGGCGTCGGCGGACGGCTGCTGGACGCGGTCGAGCAGGCCTGCGCGGGCCGGGTGACCCGGTTCGCGCTGTTCACCGGCGCGGACAGCGCGGCGAACCTGGCCCTGTACGCGCGGCGCGGCTACCGGGTGGTGGCGCACCGGCCGGACGAGAACGGCAACCGCCTCGCCGTGCTGGAGAAGACGGTCAGCCCTGCTCGCAGCGGCGCCTGAGTCCGTCCGCCTCCTGCCGCAGGTAGCGGCGCATCATCGACCCGGCGAACAAGCCGATCAGGCCGGCCAGCGGCCCGGTCTGCACCAGGGCCAGCTCGGCCCGGGTGCGCCCGTCGCCGAGCGCGACGAGGCGGTGCTCACCCCGGCTGCGCACGCCCGGGCTCGCGGACTCCCAGACGAACGAGTACGGCGGCTCGATCTCGGTGACCCGCCACACCGCCGGGGGCAGGCGCGGCTGCTCCAGCCGGGCGGTCGAACCGAGCACCAGCGGACCGGGTTCCAGCCGGCGGGCGGCGGTGACCGAGGGCGTCCACTCCGGCCAGCGCTCGACGTCGCTCTGCACCGCCCACACCCGGTCGACGTCGGCGGCGATCTCGACGGACTCGGTGAACCGCATCGGCGTTCCTCCCCCGTGGACGGTCCGCCCAGGCTACGCCCGCACTCCACCCGCCCGCCGTCCCGCGCGCGCCCCGCTCCGCCCTCGCCCCGCCCCCGCCTCCGCCCCGCCTCCGCCCCGCCTCGTCGATCTTGGACTTGTGGTGCCCAGGATGCCCGATTGACGAGCTTTATGAGGCGCCACAACTCCAAGATCGGAGCCTCGCCGGGGCGGCGGGTCAGGCCGCTTCGCGCAGGTCGGCCAGGGTGACCGGGGCGTAGCGCTTCAGCAGGCGTTCCAGCTCGGTGATCGAGCCGACCTCGCCGAGGACGTTCGCGCCGCCGCCGTGCTCGGCCGGATAGCGGTGCGCCAGCCGGTAGCGGTAGCGGCCACGGATCAGCTCGACGCTGACCCGCCAGCGCCCGCAGCATCCGCAGCTCCACTCCGGCACGCCGCGAAGGTAGCTCTGACCTGCGGTTTCACCATCCGGGCGGCGGTGACGAAGGCGACCGGTACGGGACACGCCGCCCGGCCACCCCGGGTGATCTGCCTCACCACTGTCGGTGGGGTCTGGTTGACTGGTCGCCGTGGACCTGCCGATCAACCCTCCGGTCGAGCCGATGCTGGCCAAGAGCGTGTCCGAGCTGCCCACCGATCCCGGCCTGACCTACGAGCCGAAGTGGGACGGCTTCCGCTGCATCGTGTTCCGCGACGGTGACGAGGTCGAGCTGGCCAGCCGGGGCGGCAAGTCGATGACGCGCTACTTCCCGGAGGTGGTCGAGCAGGCGCGCCGGCAGCTCCCGCCCCGGTGCGCCGTCGACGGCGAGCTGATCGTGATCCGCCGGGACGGGCCGGGCGGGCACCCCCGGCTCGACTTCGAGCTGCTGGCCCAGCGGATCCATCCGGCCGCCTCCCGGGTGAAGCTGCTGGCCGAGACCACCCCGGCCGACTTCGTCGCGTTCGACCTGCTGGCCATCGACGACGAGTTGCTCACCGGGCAGCCCTATCCGCGGCGCCGCGAGCGGCTGGAGCAGGCGTTGTCCGGGGTGCGGCCGCCGGTGCACGTGACCCAGGTGACCACCGACCCGGAGACGGCCCGCCGCTGGTTCGAGGTGTTCGAGGGCGCCGGCCTGGACGGGCTGATCGTCAAGCAGGCCGACCTGCCGTACGAGCCGGGCAAGCGGCTCATGTTCAAGGTCAAGCACGCGCGCACCATGGACGCGGTGGTGGCGGGCTTCCGCTGGCACAAGTCCGGCCCGGTGGTGGGCTCGCTGCTGCTGGGGCTCTACGACGACCAGGGCGTGCTGCACCACATCGGCGTCAGCTCCTCGTTCACCATGGCCCGCCGCAAGGAGCTGCTGGACGAGCTGGAGCCCTACCGCGAGGTGGGCGGCGAGCACCCGTGGGTGCACGGCGACCACGAGCGCGGCCAGCGCATCCCGGGCGGGGTGAGCCGGTGGACCGGCGGCAAGAACCTGGAGTGGGAGCCGCTGCGTCCCGAGCTGGTGGTCGAGGTGGCGTACGACGCGATGGAGGGCGACCGGCTGCGGCACACCGCCCGGTTCGTGCGCTGGCGCCCCGACCGTGATCCGCGCTCCTGCGACTACGGCCAGCTCGACCGCCCGATCCGCTACGACGTCGACGAGGTGCTGCGCGGCGATCCGGCGGCGACGGTCGGTGACGCGGCCGGCCGGGCGTAGCCTGGCGGTCGACACGATCATGGAAGGCGCCCACGTGACAGGCTTCCCCGACCGGACCCGCCGGTTCCGGCCCGCCCTCGCCGCGTTCGTCGCGGCGGTGGTGCTCACCGCCGGCTGCACGCTGCCGGCGTTCGCGCCGCGCGCCGAGAGCGAGGGCGAGGCCGCCCCGCCGGGCACCGCCCCACAGTGGCGGGCCTGCCCGGAGGTGCCGAACGAGCTGGTCGGCCGGGGTGCGGCGGACATGCGCTACGACTGCGCCCGCATCGCCGTGCCGCGTAACTGGGGCACCGGGGCAACCACCGGCGCGACCGCCGGGCCGGGCGCGGGAGAGACGTTCGAGATCGCGCTGATCCGGGCCCGTTCGACAAAGCAGCGCGACCGGATCGGGTCGCTGGTGGTCAACCCCGGCGGGCCGGGGGCCTCGGGCGTGGACACCGCCGTCTACCTGTCCTTCGGTCCGGCGTTCGGCGGGCTGCCGACGTCGGTCACCGACCGGTTCGACATCGTCGGCTTCGACCCGCGCGGGGTGGCCCGGTCCAGCCCGGTCAAGTGCATCTCCGACGCCGACCTGGACGCCAGCTTCGGCTACGACCCCGACCCGGAGAGCCAGTCGTCGTTCGACGGCTTCGTCGGCCTCAACCGGCGCATCGGCGAGCGGTGCGGCGCGAAGTACGGCGACCAGCTTCCGCTCTACGGCACCGAGCAGGCGGCCCGCGACATGGACGCGGTCCGGGCGGCGGTCGGCGACGACAAGCTGACGTACCTCGGCTACTCCTACGGCACGCTGCTCGGCGCCACCTACGCCCAGCTCTATCCGCAGCGTGTGCGCGCCCTGGTGCTCGACGGCGCGGTCGACCCGCAGCAGAAGCTGATCGCCGGGTCGGAGAGCCAGGCGAAGGGCTTCGAGCGGGCGTTCGACAACTTCTCCCGCTGGTGCGCGGCGAACGCCGGCCGCTGCCCGATCGCGCCGGACGCCCGGGGCGCGGTCACCGACGCGATCGCCAAGGCGAAGACCTCTCCGGTACGCGGGCAGGACGGCCGGGAGGCGACCTCCGGCTGGGTCTTCTACGCGGTGATCTCCTCGCTCTACACCGAGCAGGGCTGGCAGGAGCTGGCCCGGGCGATCGACGAGTTGCAGGGCGGTGACCCGGACGGCGTGTTCAAGCTGGCCGACTCGTACGCGGGCCGGGAGCCGGACGGGCACTACTCCAACCTGTTCGACGCGAACCTGGCGGTCAACTGCGCGGACGAGACCGAGAAGCCGACCCGGGAGCAGGTCCGCCAGTTGCAGTCGCAGTGGCGGCAGAAGTACCCGCTGTTCGGTCCCGCCCTCGCGGTGGGGATGCTCGGCTGCGTGGAGTGGCCCGGCGAGCGGGACCCGTATCCGACCGGCCGGGCGAACGGCGCGCCGCCGATCCTGGTGGTCGGCACCACAGGTGATCCGGCCACGCCGTACGAGCAGACGCCCGCGCTGGCCGCGATGCTGGGCGTGGGTCGGGTGCTCACCTGGGAGGGTGAGGGGCACACCGCGTACCCGCAGACGCCGTGCGTGACGTCGGCGGTCGACGCGTACCTGATCTCGCTCACCGTCCCCCGGGAGGGGCTGCGCTGCCCCGCCCGGTGACGGTCCGGCCGGCGGCCGGGAGCCGGACGCCGGCCGGTCGAACGTCGGCGGTCAGCCGGCGGCCGGGGGCGTCCAGTCCTGCGGCACGTGTCCGATCCGGACGCGCTGGGGGTGGTCGCCGACCGGGACGCTCGCGACCTTCTGCCCGGTCGCGAAGTTGATCGCGGTGACCTGGTCGGCGCCGGATTCGGAGATCACGCAGTCCCGGCCGTCCCCGCTGACCGTGGCCCAGTACGGCTTGTTCGCGGGCACCAGCGGCCCCTCGCGCAGCGTGGCCCGGTCGAGCACCGTGGCGTAGTCGTCCATGGTCCCGGCGACGCAGATCCGGGCGCCGTCGGGGCTCATCGACAGGCCGTGGTGCCGAGAGTCGTTGACCCAGGTGGTGCGGTCCTCGCTGGTGGCCGGGTTCTTCGGCAGCGTGGCGATGCGGGTGATCCGGTCGGTTGCCACGTCGTACTCGACCACGCCGTTGAAGAAGGACACCTGGAAGTAGAGCCGGCTGCCGTCGGGGGTGAACACGGCCGGGCGGACCGCGTCGGAGAGGTCGCGGCGGCCGGCGGCGTCGAGACGGTCCCGCATGTCGATGACCTTGACCACCTGGTACGTGCTGGTGTCGGCGACGGTGATCCGGCGGTCGCCCTTGGTCCAGTCGAGCCAGGGCGCGTCCAGGTCGGTGTTGACCTCGCCGATGGACATGTTCCACAGCCGGGTGCCGCCGTCGGTGTAGATGTTCTCGTGCGGCTTGTCGCCGGCGCCGAACGAGCCGAGCTGCGTTCCGGTGCGGATGTCCAGCACGTGCACGGTGTTGGAGGTGGAGGCGGAGACCGCGACGCGCGTGCCGTCGGGTGACACGGCCATGTGGTCGGAGCGGTAGCCGGAGACCGGGAACCGCCAGCGCAGCGCGCCGGTGGCCAGGTCGATCGAGACGACGTCGGCGAAGCTGGGCCGGGACACCACCACCGCGCTGCCGTCGGGGGTGGTGTACATGTCGTCGACGAACTGGTCGTGGCCCTCCCCCGGGCCCTGCCGGATGCCGAGGAAGTACGCCAGTTTGATCGGGTTGAGGTAGATCTCGCGCAGCCGCGCGGCGCGGTCCGGGATGACGTTGATCCGGCCGAGCTTGGCGTAGTCACCACGGGACCGGATGACGTCGGCGGTGCCGTCCCAGTTGTTGCCGACGAACATCACCTCCTGGAGCGGGACCGCGGCGGCGGCCGGCGCGGGCGCCGTCAGCAGCGGGGCCGGGGCGACGAGGGCGAGCGCGGCCAGCACGGCGAGCGCGGCGCGGCGGCGGGGTCGGGGCGGGCGGAGTGGCACGGGGGTCATGGACGCCTCCTGGCAGCCGGTACGACATCGACGTTTCTCAGTGGCGCGAACGGTGTTACCTTGCGGTAACAACCAGGAGAGCAACCGGCCGGCTACCGGGGCTAGGGACCGGACGCCAACGCCCGCGCGACCCGGTTGTGCCGCGACGACAACGGGAGGCGGCGTGACCCGGACCGGGAACGTCCCCACGTTCGGCACGCTGCTGCGCGACCTGTCCGCCGACCCGGCCGCCGTCGACGAGGTGGCGCGGGCGGCCCGCGTGAACTCCCCCGAGGTGGCCCGGCTGCCCGCCGACGAGGTACGCCGCCAGGTCGTCCTGCTGCTGACCAGTGGCCTCGGCGCGCTGGAACGCCACGAGGACCCGGCCGGACGGGACTTCGCCGAGGCACGCCGGCTGGGCGCGGACCGGGCCGCGCAGGGCGTCACGGTGGCCGGGCTGCTGCGCGGGGTGCAGGCCGGGCGGGACCGCGCGGTGGAGCTGGTGGTCCGGCACGGCCGGGCCGCCGGCATCCCGGACGAGGTGCTGCTGGAGGGGCTGCTCACCATCGGCCGGTACGCCGCGGCGGTGGAGCGGGCAGTGGTCGACGGGCATCGGGCCGCCGAACGGGACCTGCTCCGCACCGGCGCGGCGGCCCGGGCGCACCTGCTGCGGCGGCTGCTGCGCGACGGCCCGGCGGGCCTGCCACCGGCCGAGCTGACCCGGTTCGGGCTGCGGCCGGACGGGCGCTACCACTGCCTGGTCGCCGCGCCACCCGACCCGGTACGCGCGCACGCGCTGCACCGGCAGCTCATCCGGCACGGCGGGCTGCTCGGCACCGTCGACGACCGGCTCGCCGGGCTGCTCCCGCGACCGCCCGACGCCGTACCGGCCGACCTGCTGACGCTGGTGACGCCCGCACAGCCGCTGGCGCGGGCACCGGCCATGTACGCGCTCTGCCTGGCGGCGCTGGCCACGGCGGCGCACCGGCGGCTGCGCGGCCTGCGTCAGGTCACCGACCTGGCCGGGGAGACCGCGCTGGCCGCCCAGCCGGTCCTGGCCGAGCTGCTGCGCGGCACGCTGCTCGGCGCGCTCGACCCGGCCGACGACTTCCACCGGGACCTCGCCGGCACCGCGCTCGCCTGGCTGCACCACGGCCAGCGGCTGGACCAGACCGCCGCCGCGCTGCACGTACACCCGAACACGGTGCGCTACCGGCTGCGGCGGCTGCGGGAGCTGACCGGCGGGCCGCCGGTCGAGGAGGGAGCGCGGTGCACGGTGCCGGAGACCGTGCACTGGTGGTGGGCGTTGCGCAGCTGGCTGGACGGCGGCTGACCCCGGACGGCGCAACCGGACGCCGCGCCCCGGCGACGCGGCCGGACGAGCGACACGACCGGACGACCCGTCCGGACGCCGCCCGGGCCACGCCGGCGCACGGCACTGTGCCAGGCTGGCCGGATGACCGAGGTGATCTTCCGGGAGGCGGTCCGCGCCGACCTGCCGGCCGTGCTCGCGCTGCTCGCCGACGACGTGCTGGGGCGTACCCGTGACCTGCCCGAGGTGGACGCGGCGTACGAGCGGGCCTTCGCCGACCTCGACGCCGATCCGCGCAACGAGCTGATCGTCGCCGACGACGGCGGGGAGCTGGTCGGCTGCTTCCAGCTCACCTACATCCCCGGGCTGGGCCGGCACGGCGCCGAGCGGTGCCTGATCGAGTCGGTGCGGGTCCGCTCCGACCGGCGCGGCCGTGGGCTGGGCGGGACGATGATGCGCTGGGCGATCGACCGGGCCCGGGAGCGCGGCTGCGCGCTGGTGCAGCTCACCACCGACAAGCAGCGCGCCGACGCGCACCGGTTCTACCGCGACCTGGGCTTCGTGGCCAGCCACGAGGGCATGAAGCTGGCGCTCTGACCGGGCCGCGACCGCCGCGACCCGGCACCGGGCCGCCACCCGAAGGCGCGCGGCCCGGTCACCCGGGTCAGTCCTCCGGCGCCAGCCGGCCGTCGCGCAGCGTCAGCGTCCGGTCGGCCATCTCGATCAGCGCCGGATCGTGCGTGGCCACGAGCGCGGTCATCCCCCGCGCGTGCACCACCGCGCGGAGCAGGTCCATGATCGAGCGGCCGGTCTCGGAGTCGAGCTGGCCGGTCGGCTCGTCGGCGATCAGCAGGTCCGGCTCGTTCGCCAGCGCCCGGGCCACCGCCACCCGCTGCTGCTGCCCGCCGGACAGCTCGTACGGGCGCTGCGCCGCGTGCCCGCCCAGCCCGACCAGCTCCAGCAGCACCGCCACCCGCTGCTCCCGCTCGGCCGCCGGCACCTTGGCCAGCCGCAGCGGCACCCCCACGTTCTCCGCCGCGGACAGGATCGGCACCAGGCCGAACGTCTGGAACACGAACCCGATCGTGCCCCGCCGCAACGCCAGCAGCTCCCGCTCGCCCGCGGCGGTGACCTCGTGCCCGGCCACCCGGATCAGGCCGGCGTCCGGGCGGTCCAGGCCGCCGACCAGGTTCAGCAGCGTGGTCTTGCCGGCGCCGGAGCGGCCCCGCACCGCCACCAGCTCGCCGCGCCGCGCGGTGAACGAGACGTCCCGTACGGCGTGCACGGCGTGCTCCCCCTTGCCGAAGGTGCGGCTCACCCCCTCGACCCGGACCACGTCCTCGACTGCCGTCCCCGGCACCGCCGGCAGCACCACTGTCTGGTCGGTCATCACTCACTCTCCTCGGCGTGCGTCCGGTCACCGGGGCGCACCTCGACGTGATCGGGTTCCAGATTGAGGCGGACCCGGTCACGCAGCGACAACGCCTCCACGAACTGCGCCGGCAGCTGCATCCGGCCGGTGCGGTCCAGCACCGCGTACTCCTCGCTGACCATCTCGGTGCCGCCGTCGGCGGTGACGCGCGCGGTCCGGCGTACCTCGGAGGCGGTCCGGCCGTCGCGGATCGCGACGGTACGGCGGACCTGGCCGGCCACGGCGTGGTCGTGGGTGACCACCACGATGGTGACCCCCAGCTCGGCGTTGATGGTGCGCAGCGCGGCGAACACCTCCGCGCCGGTGGCCTCGTCCAGCTCACCCGTGGGTTCGTCGGCGAAGAGGATCTCCGGGTCGTTCGCGACCGCCACGGCGACCGCGCAGCGCTGCTGCTCGCCGCCGCTCATCTGGCCCGGACGGCGGTCCGCGCAGTAGCCGACGCCGACCATGTCCAGCAGCTCGCGGGCCCGTTCCCGCCGCTTGCGCCGCCCGCCGGCCCGCCCGGCCAGCTTCATCGGCAGCTCCACGTTCTCCAACGCGGTCAGGTACGGCAGCAGGTTGCGGCCGGTCTGCTGCCAGATGAAGCCGACCACCTCCCGCCGGTACGCCAGCCGCCGCTTGTTCGACAGCGACAGCAGGTCGTAGTCGGCGACCCGGGCGATGCCGGCGGTCGGGGTGTCCAGGCCGGACAGGATGTTCAGCAGGGTCGACTTGCCGGAGCCGGAGGCCCCGACGATCGCGACCAGCTCACCCCGGTCGATGACCAGGTCGAGGCCCTGCAGGGCGACGACCTCGACGCCCTCGGTCTTGAAGATGCGTACCAGGCCGTCGCAGACGATGTGCCCGCGCAGCCGGTCCCGCCCTCCGGCCCGTTGCGCGGCCCGTTCGGCCGCGCGTTGCTGCAGGGACGCCAGGTCCGGTACGGACGTCTCGGCGGTCGCGGTCATCTCAGCTCTCCTCTCCGAGCCGCAGCACCTCGCCGAGGCGCATCCGGCGGTTGTTCACGGCCTCCACGGTGATCGCGAAGCCGAGGGCCAGCATGGCCAGGACCGACACCCCGGCGACCAGGCCGGGTTCGAACTGCGGGCGTACGTCCACGCCGCCGGTGAAGGCGGGCAGCCCGAGCACCGGCGTGAGCAGCAACGGCAGCAACGCGCCGACCACCGCCCCGGTGAGCACCGACACCAGCACCAGCGGGGTCAGCTCGACCATCAGCATGCCGCGCCACTGCCGGCGGGACAGGCCCATGGTGCGCAGCCGGGACAGCACCTGCCCGCGCGAGCGGGCCCCGGCGAGCACCGCGAGCGCGAGCCCGAGCAGCCCCAGCACGGCGCCGCCCCCGGCACCGAGCGCGAAACCGAACACCAGCAGGCCGTTCACGCCGGTGCCGCCCAGGTCCGCGCGGACGGCCGAACGGGTGGTGACCTCCGGCGCGCGGGCCTTGTCCCCGGTGCCGACCCCGCCGATGCGCAGGTAGCGGTTCTGCCCCTCACGCGCGACCCGGTCCACCTCGGCGGCGTCCACGCCCGCGCCGGCCAGCACGAACCCGGTGGGCGCGAGCTGGTGCGGCGCGTCCGCCGGCAACGCCGGCCACGGCAGCACCACGAACCGCGCCACGCCGTCGCCGACGAGCGCGAACTCGTCGACAGTGGCGGCGGTGCGCACCGGCAGCCGGTTGCCCTGCACGTCCAGCCAGGCGGGCCGGTCCCCCTGGGCGTCGGCGAGCCCGGCGTCGGCCAGCTCGTCGGCGACCGCCGGGGACACCAGCGCCGGCAGCGGCGTGCTCCCGTCGGCGCGGGCCCGCACCGGGTCGGGCACGCTCACCGGTACGCCTGCCGCACTGGCCACCTCGGCGAACCGCTCGCCGTCCACGAGCACCACGCGCAGCTCGGTGACCGGCGCGGGGCGTCCGGCGCGGTCGGCGTACGGCCGCTCGGCCGGCACCGTGAGCAGCGGCGCGACAGCGCGTACCCCGGGCAGCTCAGCCAGTTTCCCGGCGGTGTCCGGCGCGAAGCGCTCCCCGCGTACCAGCAGGTCACCCGGCACGGCCTGGGCGGCGGCGGTGTCCCGGCCGCTCTCGATGCCGGTCGCCACCACGCCGCAGAACGCGGCGGTGGCGACGGCCAGCACCACCACGACCAGCGGCCCGGTGCTCGCGGCCCGGCCCGCGCGGGCGGCGCCGAGGAACGCGACGCTGCCGCGCGCCCGGGCCGCGACGCGGCTGAGCAGCCGCAAGGGCCAGGGGTACGCGCGCAGCGCCACCAGCGCCGCCGCGATCGCCAGCAGCACCGGCACGGACACCAGCAGCGGATCCACCGAACCGGCGGTGAGCCCGCGGCGGCGCAGCAGGAACGCGCCGAGCACGGCCAGCCCGAGCACCGCCACCTCGACGGTGAGCCGGACGGCGGGCGACCGGCCGCCGAGGTCGGAGCGGCCACCGGCGCGTCGGCCGACCGCAAGCGCGGCGAGTGGCGGCAGCAGCGTGGCCAGCAGCCCGGCGATCAGCACCCAGAGCCACGGCGACCCGGCGCCGGGCAGCAACCCGCCGAGCAGCCAGCCGATCCCGGCCGCGGCCGGCAGCACCAGCAGCGACTCGGCCAGACCGCGGCGCAGCACGTCACCGGTCGAGCCACCGCGGGCCCGGATCAGGTGGAACTCGGCGCGGCGTCGGTTCGCGGCCAGCCGGGCGGCCAGCAGCGTCAGCCCGGCCAGCGTGGCGAGCAGCCCGGCGGCGATGACCGCGAGCAGGGTACGCGCGGCGGCGAGCGAGTCGGCGAAGCGCCGCAGCGGGATGTCCACGCCCTGGCTGAGGGTCACCTTGACCTCGGTGGGCAGGGCCCGGTCCAGCCCGTCGACGCCGGCGATCAGCGCGTCGAGGCGGCCCGGTTCGAGCCGATCCGGTGCGATCCGGTACCGCCAGCCGAAGGCCACCGGCCATTCCCCGGCGGTGATCGAGTTCAGACCCGCGTCGGCGGTGTACGCGACGCCCACGAACGGTTGGCCGTCGCCTTCCGGCGGGCTGAGCTTCAGCATCGACGGCAGCGTGTCCCAGACACCGCCGGCCGGGTCGTTCGGCCGCCACACGCCGACCAGGTCGACCGGGCGGGAGTTGAGCACGTTGTTGTCGGCGTCCAGCAGCGAGAGACGGAACCGGTCGCCGGCCGCGACGCCCAGCGTGGTGGCGATCGTCTCGGCGAGCGTCACCTCGATCGCGCCGGCCGGGGTGACGCCGCGTTCCGGCCACCGCCCGTCGACCAGGGTGGCCGCCTCCCGGATGCCGGTGCCGGCGCGCAGGTGCAGGTCGATCAGCCCCTTGTCGTCGCTGAGCGTCGGACCGCGCAGTCGCCCCGGGACGGTCTGCGCCGCGAACCAGCGCTCGCCGATCGTGTCGCGCACCTCGGCGGGCATCTTCTCCTCGATCGCCGCGAGCAGGGTCCCCCGGCTGGCGGCGACGGGCTGCTCCGAGGCGGGCACGACGTCCGGCGCGGTGCTGTACGTGAGGTCCCGGCGGGCCACCGGCTGACCGGCCACGTACTCGGTGAGCCCCTGCCCGGTCAGCCGGTCGGCGACCCGGGGCACGCCCGTGATCAACAGCGCGGTCACCAGGGTCAGGACGGCGAGCAGCAGGAACTGCCCCCCGTATGCGCGGACCCGGCGCGCGGCACCAGGAAGGCTCATCGTTCTCCTCCGATCCGGAGCTGCGCGGCGGCGACCCGCTGGCGGATGCCGGTGGTGATGACGGCGGCGAAGGCGAGCGCGGCGAGCAGCAGCCCGGCGGCGGTCGCCCCGATCGGCACCCAGGGCACTGTGAAGACCGCCTCGGGCACCGGCCGGCCGGCGGCCGGGGTGAGGATCACAAGCGGCACCATGGTGGCCGCGACGAGGGCGCCGACCAGCAGCCCGACGCCGACTCCGATCGCGGCCAGGAAACCCTGCTCGGCGAGGTAGGCGCGGGCCAGCAGCCGGGTGTTCGCGCCGAGCGTGTTGAACACGGCCAGTTCGGTGAGCCGCCGCCGGGTGGTGGCCCACACGTCGACCGCCAGGCCGACCAGCGCCAGCAGCACCGACCCGAGCGCGGCGGCGAGCAGCCCGGTGCGGGCGCCCTGCCAGTACGGGTCCCCCGCGGCCTCCTCCGCCACGCGCTGCCGGTCCAGCAGCACCGTGCCGCCGACAGCGGCGAGGGCCTCGGTCGCGGCGGCGTGCCCACCCGGCGTGGTACGCAGCCACCACTCGGCCACCGGCCGTATGCCTCCGCTGCGTTCCAGCAACTGGGTACCGGCGGTGGGCAGGTCCAGCAGCACGCCGTCGCCAGCGGTGCCGGGGATCGCGGCGACCTGGCCGACCACCGTGGCCTCGATCGTCACCTCGGAGACCGACAGCTTGACGGTGTCACCGGTCTGCACGCTCAGCGCGGCGGCGACCCCCGGTGTGATCAGCACCGGCACCGGCGGGTCCTCGGCCATGGGCACCACGGCGAACCGGGACGACGGCACCCGGGCAAACTGCAACAGCCCCGCGGGCACGTCGAAGCCCTGCGTCGCGTCCACCTCGGTGGGGGTGGCCCGGGCGTCCCGGCGCGGCCCGCTGCCCGGGTCGATCACCCGCCACGCCCCCTCCACCGGCAACGGCAGCGCCGCGCCGCCGCCGTCGGTGAGCCGCAGGTCGCTGAGCAGCAGCCGGTACGAGTTGCCGGTGGCGTCACCGCCGTCGGCCTCGAAACCGGCCAGCCGCAGCGGGGCGCCGCCGGTGTCGGGCAGCGGCACGGAGAAGCGCACCGGCCGTCCCTCGCCGCCGGCCTCGGCCAGCCGGACCCGCCACGTGGCCCCGGCGTCGGTGGCGAACAGCGCGGTCACGGCGACGCGCGGCCGGTCGTACATGCTCTCCACCGGGGTGCGGACAATGCCGGAGAACGTCTTCGCCCCGGCCGGCAGGACACCGCCGACCGGCGCGCCCCGGCCGCGCGCGAGCCGGTCCAGCAGGGCACCGGTGGACGCCCCGCCGTCGGCGTCGTCGAGCCGGATCATCCCCTTCGCGGCGGCGGCGTCCAGGGCCACCACCGTCGCCGGCCGGGCCTCGCGGCCCAGGCGCACGTCGTCACGCCAGGCGGGCAGCACCCGGTCGATCCCGGGCACCGCGGCCAGCTGGGCGGCCCGGTCGGCCGGGGCGGTGCCGTCCCGTTCGGTCAGCCGCAGGTCCGTGCCGACGGTGTGCTGCGACTGGTCGCGCTGCGAGCGTTCCCAGGAGGCGACGAGCGACCACGCGAGCGTGCTGCCGCCGACGGCGAGCGCGAGCAGCAGCACCGGGCCGGCGTGCGGGCGGCGACCCGCCTGCCACATGCCGAACATGGTGGCGTTCCACGGCCGGCGGTCGACGAAACGTTCCGCGAGCCGGGTGGTCGGCGGCAGCAGCCGCAGCGCGATCACCGCGCCGGCCAGCACGCCGATCGTGGGCGCGGCGGCCAGCAGCGGGTCGATGCCGAGGTTGCCGTTCGCGCCGGCGAGCGGCGAGGAGTACTGCCGCAGCTGGGTCCACGCGAGCACAGCGAGCGCCACCAGCACCACGTCCACGCTGGCGCGCTGCACGGCGGCGCTGCGGGACGGGCGGGACCGGGCCGCCATGTCGGCGACGTAGGTGCCGGCCCGGCGCAACGCCGGCAGCACCATGGCGAGCAGGCAGCCGACCGCCGCGCCCACCGCGACCACCCAGACCCGGGCCAGATCGCCGTCGGCCAGCCGCAGGTCCGCGCCGAGATACCGGACCGCCTGCCCGGTCAGCGCCGGAGCCAGCAGCAGCGCCGGCGCCACCACGAGCGTGGCCTCGCGTACGGCGAATCCGGCGATCTGCCGACGCGCGGCGCCCCGGGCCCGCAGCAGCGCGGTCTGCGCCCGCCGGTCCTCGTTGAGCAGCGCGGCCACCAGCACCAGCGCGTACCCGCCGAGCACGACGATCAGCAGCAGCGGGGTGAGCAGCGCGGAGCGGCCCACCAGGTCGGCCCGGCCGAGCCGGTCCACCAGCCGGTCCAGGTGGCTGACCTGCTGCGTCGAGGAGCCCAGGCCGGTGGCCTCGGGCAGCTTCTCGGTGATCTCGTTCAGCGCTGTGGTCACGGCCGGCAACCGGGCCGGCTCGACGGCCACCAGGTCGGGGTCCACCAGCCAGGCCGCCGAGGTCGAGCCGGGGAAGGTACGGGCGAAGTCGGCCGGGTCGAGCGCGAACGGCCCGTACGAGGTGACCTCCGCGTCGCCCTGGCTCTCCCCCACCCCCGGGGCGAGCCGCCAGTACGCCTCGGCCGCGTCCCGGGGCCGCCACGTGCCGGCCACCACCACCGTGCTGGCCCGCTCCGCGCCCCGGTCGTACAGCGGCACCCGCTCGCCGACCTCCAGGCCCAGTTGCGCGGCCACCTTCTCCGGCAGCGTCACCTGCAGCGGGTTGCTGCCGGGCACCGGCCACGCCCCGGCGGTCAGCTCGGCGTGCGCGGGCAGGTCGTCGAGCGTGGCCAGGTTGGCGAACATCGGGTCGTCGTCGGTGCGGGCGGCGCCCACGTCACCGGTCAGCTCCCGCCCGGTGCCGGAGCGGATCCCGGCCACCGTGACCGGCGCCCCGCCCAGCCCGTTCGCGAACTGTGCCCGTACCGCCCGGTCCCGCTCCGCGTACGCGGCGGCGTCCGCCCCGCCGGAGCCGCTGATCAGCAGGCTGCGCTCCTCCGCCGGGGCGGCGTCGAGCACCGCCCGGGCGCCCGCGTCCACCGCCCGGCGGTTGTAGTCGGAGAGCCCGGTGACCAAAGCGACCGCGACGAGTGCCGCGACAGCGGCGGCGAGCAGCAGCCCACGGGCCTCTACCGCCCGCCTCCACACCAGCTTCATCCGACGTCCTCTCCTGGCCCCGGCGGGCCGATGCCGAGAGAGAGCAGTGACACCCACGAAAAGGTTCGCGCCCGTTACATGATCGTTATCGGGCTCCGGCTCGCCGCTCCGAGACACGGGGAGCATTCGTACGACGTGCTACGCCGTGACCGGTCCCCACCCGCGACAGGCGGTACCCGAACCCGCCCTACCAACGGGGATGCGACGCATGAGCATCGCCGCCCCGAAGCCTCGTCAAGCCGAGGCCCGGGGCGGCGATGCTCATGCGTCAGCGGGCGTCAGCGGGCGTCAGAACTGCCCCTTGTAACGAAGCACCACGTCCCCCAAACGAGCATCGGGGTCTCCGCTGCAGGCGTAGGAGATAGCCGGTGGCGCCAGCGGGCTGCCAGTCCTAACGCCGAGTTCCGTGCCCACTTTCCGCAATCCTCGCAGCGCCTCTTCCGAAGGCGCCTCAAGGAACTCCTGACAGGTGGAGTCCTGGGTGATCTCACCCCCGGATGAGAACTGTCCGGCAATGTAGAACAAGAAAATCGCGAGCAGGCCGACGAGGAGGACTCCGCCACCGAACTTGAAATTGTTCGATTTGCTAACCCTGTCGCCGATCTGGGCATCGCCGTGAAAATTCCCGCTCATGACGCTGGACTTACCGCTGGCCGTAACCACGCTGCTCACCTGGTCACCGAGCACGGCGTTGCCCTCGTGCACGATCGAGAGGGCCCTGGCCTCCTCAATCAACTCTCGCAGTTTTCTTTCGAAGTCGGGGTAGTCCCGGGCCAGAAACCCGATTGCCGCAGCAAGGTCGCCCTGCCGGTCGACGTTCCTCGGATCCCCTGCCCACCGCTCAAATATTTCATCGCTGTCGACATCCAGGAGCTGAGCGTGAATCCGCGAGTGCAGTTTCTTAGCTGCCGCTTGCAGACCGGCGCTCGCGGTGCCCCCCAGCGCAGCAACCAGGATACCGACGGCCGCCTTACCGAGTTCTTCATCCATGACACCCGAGTCTTGGGCAGAGACGATGAGAAACAAGCCAGCCGATTAGCCCTCGTTGATGTAAGAAAACCGACAGGACGAGACAAGAAAGATCGCCTGCCGAACCGCGGGTGACGCTGGTACTTCGGCATCACCCGCGTCACGGCTCAGGCCCGTTCGTTCCACCGTCCCCCGCGAACCGCCCCGACGAATCGGGCCCAGGCCCTCGGGTCGAAGCTCAGCGCCGGCCCCTGCCGATCCTTGGTGTCCCGCACGCCGACCGCGTCGGCGAACCCGGCCACCTCGACGCAGTCGCCATTACTGCCGGACCGAGACGACTTGCGCCACACTCCGTCACGTTCCATCGACAATCTCCTTTCGCTATCGCCCCGATGAACTCACGGGATTCATCCGCATCGAGTGCTCGCTCCATGAGC
The DNA here is from genome assembly GCF_018070485.1 of Micromonospora sp. C41. Taxonomy (NCBI): domain Bacteria; kingdom Bacillati; phylum Actinomycetota; class Actinomycetes; order Micromonosporales; family Micromonosporaceae; genus Micromonospora; species Micromonospora sp. C41. The sequence continues at coordinate 31,614 of NZ_JAGPXP010000020.1, forward strand.
GAGCGCCACGCTTCTTCGTAAATCTGGATCTCGTGTGGCTTGTCAAGGTAAACGGCGCCGCAAGGGCCATCCATGTAGATCGTGGTCGGCTCCGGTGCCCGCACCTCCGTTGGGAAGTCGAGCATCGTGAAGGTACCGGTGGACGCCCATCGCGACAGGCCCGCCTGCAGGGGGAGGACTCGAACGCTGATGTTGTGTCGCCGCCCGTTTACCACAAGCGCGTCCAACTGCCGCCCCATCGCCACGCGGTCCCGCAGCGGCCGACGCAACACTGCCTCGCTGAGGATCACGTCGAGATAGGGGGCTCGCGGTACCGCCCGCGCCAACAGTCGCTGCCGACGCAACCGAACATCGATTTTCGCCTGACGCTCGGCCTCCGACAAGCCAGGTTGGTCTGCCGCGATCAGTTCGCGCATGTACTCGACCGTCTGCAAGAGCCCTGGGATCAGATCAGCCTCATACTTGCGGATCTTGGTCGCCGCAGATTCCAGACCCACGTAAAGCTTGAACCAATCCTCTACTGCCTCCCCGTAGCTGTGCCACCAGCCGTGCGCCTTGGTTTCCCGGGCCAGAGAGCGCATGGTTTCGATGGTTTCTCGCGACGCGCCGTAAACGCGGCACATGGCTTCCACGTCGTTCGGGTGCATCGGCACCTGGCCCGTTTCGTAACGCCAGATCCGGGGCGCCGACCATTCCAGCTCCTTGGCCGCCGCTGTCACCGTGACGTGCGCGCCTTCGCGAAGTTCTCTCAGATATCTGCCGAGCTGCCTACGCGGGACGGTGCTTCCCGAGTCGTCCACGTCATCTCCTTTGGTGTTGTCGCGTAAGGCACCTCATCCCTTGGTCTGCATTCTGCCGCGAAAGATTGTCCCGGGCCAGAGGGGAATTGACCATTGTGGTGCCCGCCGGGGACGCGGCGGGTTTCGCGGGGACGGATGCCTTTCCCCGAACCTCATCCCGGCATCCGTCCCCGCACCTGACGTATATCCACAAGGGAGAGTCATGGACTCGATCGATCGTATCCTCGGCGACATTCCACTTCCGCCCTACATCACCGCCGAGGATGTCACCTTCGCGGTCCGGGCGATCACCGTGCACGCCCCCGAGCAGTGGCCCGAGGGACCGCGCTGTCGCAACGACCGGGCGCCCCACCCGTGCCGGCTGCACCGCTGGGGCCGGCGGGTGCTCGACCAGCGCGGGCTCACCGACCGGCAGATCCGCGCGCTCGTCGCCGAGCAGACGGCGCCCGTGCGGTGATCTACGTGACCGGGGAACGCCTGCTCCCGCACCACGTCCGGGCCGCCTACTTCGACCGGCGCTGGCGCGGCCTCGACCCGACCCAGGTGCGCGACCACCTCGACCGGGTGGCCGACGAACTCGAACGCCTGAGCCGTGAGCTGGTCACCACGCGGACCGAGGCCGAGCGCGTCCGCCAGGCGCTGCGGCAGTGGCAGTCCCAGCATCGCGCCTGCCGTCTCCGCGACCCGGACGCCCCGCCGGGCGGATGGCCCCGATGACGGCACAGCGCTGGATCATCCACCTGCCCACCAAGCTGACCAGCGCCGACGAGGCGGCTGCCCTCGCGGTGACGCTGCGCGACTCGCTCGGCCACGTCACGGTCATCGACTTCGGCGAGACCACGCTGAGCGAGGAGGACAGCCAGTTCGTGCGTACCCGGGTCTGGTGCGACGCCCGGCTCGACGGCGCCGGCCGGTGCGGCCACCTCAACGACCATGACGGCCCGTGCGCGGCGTGAGCGCGGCGGGCGTCAGGGGCGGGGGCGGTCGCGGTCCTTGGACGGCTGGACCCGCTTCGGCTCGCCGGGCATCTTCGGGTATTCCGGCGGGTACGGCATGTCGCCCAGCCCGTCCGCCGCGTCCCGCTCGGCCCACTCCAGCAGCGGCGTGATGTCCCACGGGGCGTCGTCGATGCCGGCGTGCGGGTCGCCGCGCTCGGCGAACCGGGCCGGCACCGTGCCCAGGTGGAAGTCGTCCGGGTCTACCTGGGGTAGTTCGTCCCAGTCGACCGGGGTGGAGACGGTGGCGCGCGCGTTGGCGCGCAGCGAGTACGCGCAGGCGATTGTGCGGTCCCGCGCCATCTGGTTGAAGTCGACGAAGACCCGTTCGCCCCGTTCCTCCTTCCACCAGGCGGTGGTGACCAGCTCGGGGCGGCGTCGTTCCAGCTCGCGGGCCAGCGCGATGGTGGCGCGGCGGACCTCCACGAACGTCCAGCGCGGCTGGATGCGCAGGTAGACGTGCACGCCCCGGCCGCCGGAGGTCTTCGGCCAGCCGGGCACGCCCAGCTCGTCGAGCAGGGCGCGTAGCTCACCGGCGGCGGTCACCGCGTCGGCGAAGTCGGTGCCGGGCTGCGGGTCGAGGTCGACGCGCAGCTCGTCGGGGCGGTCGGTGTCGGCGGCGCGCACCGGCCACGGGTGGAACACGACGGTGCCCATCTGCGCCGCCCAGGCCACGTGCGCCAGGTCGGCGGGGCACAGCTCGTCGGCCGGGCGGCCGCTGGGGAAGGCGATCCGCGCGGTGCGGACCCACGGGGGTACGCCCCGCTGCGGCACCCGCTTCTGGAAGAACATCTCCCCCTCGATGCCGTCGGGGAAGCGCTGGAGCGTGGTCGGCCGGTCACGCAGGGCGCGCATGATCCCGTCGCCGACGGCCAGGTAGTAGCGGAAGACGTCGGCCTTGGTGAAGCCCCGCTGGGGGAAGATCACCCGGTCGGGGCTGCTCAACCGCACCGTGTGCCCGGCTACCTCGATCTCTTCGACCGTGCCCTTGCCCGCCATCACGCGACCATATGCGATGCCACCGACAGCCGACGTACCGTGAAGGGGTGAGTCTTTCCGACAACGAACTGCCCCGTACCGAGGACGAATGGCGCGTGCGGCTGAGCCCCGAGGAGTTCCGGGTGCTCCGCGAGGCCGGCACCGAGGCGCCCTGGACCGGTGAGTACGTCGACACCAAGACCCCCGGCGTCTACCACTGCCGGGCCTGCGGGCTGGAACTGTTCCGCAGCGAGGACAAGTTCGACTCGCACTGCGGGTGGCCGAGCTTCGACGACGCCATCCCGGGCGCGGTCAAGGAGATCCCGGACAACACGCTCGGGATGCGCCGGATCGAGATCCGCTGCGCGCGCTGCGACAGCCACCTCGGGCACGTCTTCGAGGGTGAGGGCTTCACCCCGAAGGACACCCGGCACTGCGTCAACTCGATCTCGGTGCGGCTGGAGCCCAGCGCCGGCTGACGGCGGCGTCACAGCCGCAGCAGGCCGCCGGCCTCGTCCACCCGGTCGGCGGCCTCGTCGTCCAGCCACACGCCGCCGGTGGCCAGGTAACGGAAGCGGTACTCCCCCGGCTTCAACCGGACCGTCACGGTACGGGTGCCGTCGCGGCGCGGCACCAGCTCGTGCCGGCCGGGCTCCCAGCCGTTGAAGCAGCCGACCACGCTCACCGTGCCGGGCGGGGTGTCCCGGGGCAGCGAGAACGTCACCCGGGTCTGGTTGCCGAAGAGCTTGTTGCGCTTGATCACGAATCCTCCGGGGATTTTCGGCGGTCACCGGAGTCAACGCTCGACACGCCGGGAGCGACTCGCCGTAGGGCCGGATCAGGTTCGCCGGTTCCGGTTGCTCGATGGTGTCGTCTGCGCGACTCTCGGATGACAGGTCCGTTTTCGGGGGGTTTCGCATGGCAACCTGCGAGGTTTGCGGTAACGACTACTGGATGGCGTTCGAGGTGCGCACGGTCGACGGGTCGCGGCACACGTTCGACTGCTTCGAGTGCGCGGTGCACAAGATGGCGCCGATCTGCGAGCACTGCCAGATCAAGATCGTCGGCCACGGCGTCGAGGTCTCCGGCCGCTTCTTCTGCTGCGCCCACTGCGCCCGCGCCGTCGAGGGCGAGCAGGGCGCCGAGGTACGCGACGCGGTCGGCGCCCGCCCCGCCTGACGCGGGCGCTCCCCGGGGCGCCACGGGCGTCGATCTCCGTCTAGCATCCCTCCGGTGTCCCGACGGTTGATCATCGCGGCGGCGCTGGTCGCCGTCCTCGCCGGCTGCGGCTCCACCACCGAGCCCGGCGCTGCCACCGGCCCCGCGCCGGCCCTCGCCGCGCCCTCACCCACCGACGGCGGGGCCGCCGAGGCGCTGCGTGACCGGTACGCCGCGACCGGCAGCCTGGCCGGCCTGGCCGAGGATCCCGAGTACGCCAGCGAGCGGCTCGACTCCGACGGCGTCCTGTGTGGCCGACCGCTGCCGCTGCTCGACCGGCGGCTCGTCGTGTCCACCCGGGTCTTCGGCACGCCGGAGGGCACCCCGGCCGGCGAGTTCGTCGAGGTGGCCCAGGAGACGGTGGTCTACCCGGACGAGCCGACCGCGGCGGACGCGGTACGGCGAATTTTCGACGTGCTGGAGGCGTGCGGGCGCGACGAGGAGGACGGCCAGGTGACCAGCGGACACACCGCCGCGGACCTGCCCGCCGGGCTGGGCCTGCCGGGCCGGGTGGTGTCGGCCACCATGACCGTGTCCGACGGCACCCGTTTCCCGCACCGCTACGGCTGCCTCCAGAAGGGCCGGGTGACCCAGTGCGTCTGGGTGTGGACCCGCTCGGCGGCCGACACCGGCGCCTGGTTCGAGCGCGCCGTCACCGCCACCGCCGCCGGGCTGCGCGCGTCGAAGGGCTGAGCCGGTACGCCGGACCGCGCCGGCCCGGCGCGCCGAACCGCCGCGCGCACGGGGTGCGCACGACCGGCCGGAAGCGCGCCGCCTAACCTGGGCCGATGCCCGTCGAGTCCCACCTGGCCGGTTTCGCCGACCTGGACGCCCGCACCTTCCACGACCTGCTCCGGCTGCGCATCGACGTGTTCGTGGTCGAGCAGTCCTGCCCGTACCCGGAACTGGACGGCCGGGACGTCGAACCCGGCACCCGCCACCTGTGGCTGAGCAGCGACGGCGCCGTGGTCGCGTACCTGCGGATCCTGGCCGACCCCGGCGGCGTGGCGCGGATCGGGCGGGTGGTGGTGGCGCCGGCGGCCCGCGGCGCGGGCCTGGCCGGCGCGCTGATGACCGAGGCCCTCGCGGTGGTGGGTGACCGGCCGTGCGTGCTCGACGCGCAGACGCACCTCGTGGGCTTCTACGCGGGATTCGGTTTCGCGGTCGACGGCCCCGGTTACGTCGAGGACGGCATCCCGCACACCCCGATGCGCCGCAACCCAACTCATTGACGTTTGTCACTTTTTGTGGCAACGTGCGGGCGGAGCCGCCACGCGGGAGAGGGCAACTCCCGACAGTCCGGGCGTCGTGCACCGACACCCATCCCGGAGGCTTTCCATGTCCACTCCGTACCGCCGCCCGTTACCGCTCGCGGCGGCGATCCTCGGCGTCTGCGCGGTCGTCGCGGCGCTGCTCACCACCGCGTTCTCCGGCCCGGCCTCGGCGCACGGGTCGGTGGTCGACCCGGCCTCGCGCGCCTACAGCTGCTGGCAGCGCTGGGGCGGTGACTTCCAGAACCCGGCCATGGCCACCCAGGACCCGATGTGCTGGCAGGCGTGGCAGGCCGACCCGAACGCCATGTGGAACTGGAACGGCCTGTTCCGCGAGGGCGTGGCCGGCAACCACCAGGGCGCCATCCCGGACGGTCAGCTGTGCAGCGGCGGCCGCACCCAGAACGGCCGGTACAACGCGCTCGACACCGTCGGCGCCTGGAAGACCGTGCCGGTCACCAACAACTTCCGGGTCAAGTTCTTCGACCAGGCCAGCCACGGCGCCGACTACATCCGGGTGTACGTGACCAAGCAGGGTTTCAACGCGCTCACCTCGCCGCTGCGCTGGAGCGACCTGGAACTGGTCGGCCAGATCGGCAACACCCCGGCCAGCCAGTGGACGCGTGAGGTGGACGGCGTGTCGATCCAGATCCCGGCGAACGCGCCGGGCCGCACCGGCCGGCACATCGTCTACACGATCTGGCAGGCCAGCCACCTGGACCAGTCCTACTACCTGTGCAGTGACGTGGACTTCGGCGGGTCCGGCCCGACCACCCCGCCGCCCACCAGCACCCCGCCGACGAGCACCCCGCCCACCAGCACGCCGCCGACGAGCACGCCGCCGACCAGCCCGCCGCCGACCACGCCGAACCCGGCCGGCGGCTGCACCGCGACGTACGCGATCACCGGTTCGTGGGGCGGCGGCTTCCAGGCCGACGTGAAGGTGACGAACAACAGCGGCTCGCCGATCCGCGGCTGGTCGGTGAGCTGGAACTACCAGAACGGCCAGCAGGTCAGCTCGGCGTGGAACGCCACTGTCACCACGAGCGGAACACTGGTGACGGCACGAAACGCCGCCTACAACGGCTCACTCGCGCCGGGTGCGAGCACCTCGTTCGGCTTCACCGGATCGGCCGGTGCGACGAACCCGGTGCCCAGCATCGTGTCCTGTACGACGACCGCCTGACGCCGGTCTTCCCGGTCGGGGCCCTGCTCGACACCCGCTGGGGTGTTAAGCGGGGCCCCTTCCTCTACCGCAGGCGTTAAGAAGGTGCCCTTCCTTTCACACCAGGCAGTTGACGATGTCGGCCACCGAGCGGCGGCGGCCGGTGTAGAACGGGATCTCCTCCCGCACGTGCCGCCGGGCGCCGGAGGCGCGCAGGTCACGCATCAGGTCCACGATCCGGTGCAGCTCGTCGGCCTCGAACGCGAGCATCCACTCGTAGTCGCCGAGCGCGAACGACGCCACCGTGTTGGCCCGTACGTCCGGGTAGCCGCGGGCCATCTTGCCGTGCTCGGCCAGCAGCTCGCGCCGCTCCGCGTCGGGCAGCAGGTACCACTCGTACGAGCGCACGAACGGGTAGACGCACAGGTAGGGGCGCGGCTGCTCGTCGGCCAGGAACGCCGGGATGTGGCTCTTGTTGAACTCGGCCGGGCGGTGCAGCGCCATCTGCGACCAGACCGGGGTGAGCGCCCGGCCCAGCGTGGTGCGGCGGAACCGCAGGTACGCGTCCTGCAGCGCGTCGCTGGACGACGAGTGCCACCAGATCATCAGGTCGGCGTCGGCGCGCAGCCCGGCCACGTCGTACGTGCCCCGCACCGTGACGTCCTTGCCGGCCAGCTCGGTGAAGAGCGACTCGACCTCGTCGACGACGTTCTCCCGCAGCGACGGCAGCGGGCTGGTGGCCCGGTACACCGACCACATCGTGTAACGGATGGTCTCGTTGAGCTCCCGCAGCCGCGCCGCGTTGGTCTGCTCGGTCATGCTGCCGATCCTTCCAGTGCCGTGATGATCTCTTCGGCCGCCGTCTCGCCGGAGCGGACGCACACCGGGATGCCGACGCCGTCGTAGCCGGCCCCGGCCACGGCAAGCGTCGGGTACGCGGCGCGCAGCGCCGCCCGGACCGCCGTCACCCGGGCGGTGTGCCCGGGCGTGTACTGCGGCAGCGCGCCGCCCCACCGCTGCACGTGCCGGGCCACCGGCGTCGGCAGCGGCGCGCCGAGCACCGCCGACAGCTCCCGGTGCACCGCGTCGGCCAGGTCGTCGTCGGTGAGCTGCAGCGACGTCTCGTCGCCGTACCGGCCGACCGAGGCGCGCACCAGCGCCAGCCCGTCCGGCCGCCGCAGGTGCCCCCACTTGGTGGTGAAGAACGTGGACGCCTTGATCGTCAGCCCCTCACCGGCCGGCACCAGGAAGCCGGACAGCTCCGGCAGGGCCGGACCGGGCAGGGCCAGGGTGATCAGGGCGACGCTGGCGTAGTCGAGCGCGCCCACCGTGTCGGCCGCCTCGGGCGCGGCGGCGGCGAGCAGCCGGGCGGCCGGGCGGGCCGGCACCGCGAGCAGCACCGCGTCGGCCTCGACGTGCTCGGCGTCGCGGGTCGGCCCGACGGTGAGCCGCCATCCGGACGGGGTGCGGCGCAGCTCGCGTACCGCGGCGCCGCGCCGGATCGTCGCGCCGCTCGCCGTCGCCGCCGCCTCGACCAGCGTGCTCAGTCCACCGGCGAGGGTGCCGAAGACCGGGGCGCCGGGCGCGCGCGGCGCGGCGGCCTGCGCGGCGCGTACCGCACCGACAAGCGTGTGCTCGGCGCGTGCCGCGCGGGCCAGCGCCGGCATCGTGGTGACCAGCGACAGGTCGTCGGCCCGCCCGGCGTACACGCCGCCGAGCATCGGGTCCACGAGGCGGTCCACCACCGCGTCACCGAGACGCTTGCGGACCAGCTCACCGACCGAGGTGTCCTCACCGTCGGCCAGCAACGGGTGGCCCGCGTCGCGGTCGGCGTCCGCGGCCGGCGGCGCCACCGCCGCCACCTTCTCCAGATCCCCGGGTACGCCGACGAGCGTGCCGCCCGGCACCGGGCGCAACGTGCCGTCGACGAGCAGGGCCGCCTGCCCGACGGTCGGGTGCACGATCGCCTCGGCCAGCCCGAGGCGCCGGGCCAGCGTCACCGCCGCCGACTCGCCACCGGCCGGGTCGCGCATCAGGAACGACTCCGCGCCGAACTCGACCGGCCCGCCTGCGAGCTCACCGGTGAACAGCTTGCCGCCGAGGCGGCCGGACTGCTCGTACACGGTGACCTCGGTGCCCTCGGGAGCACTGTCGCGCAACCGGACGGCGGCGGCCAGCCCGGTGATCCCGCCACCGACGATCGCCACCCGCCACGGTCGCACCACTGTCGCCTCCTAGCGCTCCGGTCGCGCGGTCAGCTCGTGCACCAGCGCGACCACCCGGGTCAGCACCTCGGGGTCGGTCTCCGGCAGGACGCCGTGGCCGAGGTTGAACACGTGGCCGGGAGCGGCCCGGCCCTGCTCGACGATGCGCCGCACCTCGGTCTCCACCACCGGCCAGGGCGCGAGCAGCACAGTCGGGTCGAGGTTGCCCTGCACCGCCTTGTCCGGCCCGATCCGGCCGGTGGCGACGTCCAGCGGCGTACGCCAGTCCACGCCCACCACGTCGGCGCCGGCCTCACCCATCGCGCCGAGCAGCTCGCCGGTGCCCACCCCGAAGTGGATCCGCGGCACGCCGGAGTCAGCGAGCCCGCCCAGCACGTACGTCGAGTGCGGCAGCACGAAGCGGCGGTAGTCGGCCTCGGAGAGCGCGCCGGCCCACGAGTCGAACAGCTGCACCGCGGAGACCCCGGCGTCGATCTGCACCTGGAGGAACGCCAGCGTCACCTCGGCCAGCCGGGCGCACAGCGCGTGCCACAGGTCCGGGTCGCCGTACATCAGCGCCTTGGTCTTGGCATGGGTACGCGACGGCCCGCCCTCGACCAGGTAGCTGGCGAGCGTGAACGGGGCGCCGGCGAAGCCGATCAGCGGGGTGCCGCCCAGCTCGACGACGAGCTGGCGGACCGCCTCGTCCACGTACGACACCTCGTCGCGGCCGATCGGGGAGATCCGCTCGACGTCGGCGGCGGTACGGATCGGCTCGGCCACCACCGGGCCGGTGCCGGGCACGATGTCCAGGTCGATGCCGGCCGCGGCGACCGGCACCACGATGTCGCTGAACAGGATCGCCGCGTCCACGCCGTGCCGGCGCACCGGCTGGAGCGTGATCTCGGTGACCAGGTCCGGCCGGCGGCAGGACTCCAGCATCGGCACGTTCGCCCGGATCTCGCGGTACTCCGGCAGCGACCGGCCGGCCTGGCGCATGAACCAGACCGGCGTGTGCGGGCCCGGCTCGCGCCGGCAGGCGCGCACGAAGGGCGAGTCGGCCGGCCCGCCGCGGCGGGGTTCTCCGTCTCGGGCGGCAGTGCCCGTGGTGTCGGTGGTCATCGCGGCAATCGTGCCACGCCCCCGGCAGGCGCCCGCGCTCACCGTCCGCATTTGTGACGTAGAAGGAAGGGCCCCCGCTTAACGCCTCCGGTAGAGGAAGGGCCCCTTCTTAACCGTCGATCACCCGGCGCGCCGTCGCGCGCCGTACGGTGGGCGCGCATAGGCTGCCCGCATGGCCCCCCCGATCGCGCTCCCGGAAACGTTCGCTCGCGCGGTCGCGGGGCTGCGGTCGGTGACACCCCGCCCGGAGATCATCCTGGAGGAGGTCGGCGCGCCCCAGCGGCTGGCCCCGTTCGCGTTCGCGCTCTCCGCCGCCGTGATGCGCGACGACGACGAGGTGGCCACCGGCCGGCTGATCCTGCTGCACGACCCGGCCGGGCACGAGGCGTGGCAGGGCACGTTGCGGCTGGTCACGTACGTCACCGCCGAACTCGAGGTCGACCTGGCCAGCGACCCGCTGCTGCCGGGCGTCGGCTGGACCTGGCTGACCGACGCGCTGGACGCCCAGGGCGCCGGGCACCGGGCGATCGGCGGCACCGTCACCCAGACGCTCTCCACCCGGTTCGGCGAGCTGGCCGGGCCGCCCGCCGCCGGCGACATCGAGATCCGCGCCTCCTGGACGCCGCTGCGCGCCGATCTGGGTCCGCACCTGCTCGGCTGGTGCACGCTGCTGGCCTCCACGGCCGGCCTGCCGCCGCCCGGCGTCACCGCGCTGCCCCGGCGCTCCGCTGGCGCCGCCTGACCACACCCGGCCGGATACGCGAAGGCCGCCCCGGCGAACCGGGGCGGCCTTCGGCGAGTACAGGTCAGAGATAGTTCTCGGCCTCGTCGCAGACCTTGTCCAGACCCTTGTTCGCCGCCTCGAAGGCAGCCCGGTCGCCACGCGACGCGGCGGCGATGGCGGTGGTCAGCTTGTCCAGGCAGCTCGCGATGACCTTCTTCTGCCGGGCCTGCTCGTCCCGGTCGTTCTTGGTGCCGGTCAGGTCCTGCTGGGTGTCCGACAGCCGTTCCTGCACCGTCTTCAGCTCACCCTTGAGCTTCTCGATCTCCTGCTGGTTCGCCGAGATGGTGCCGTCGCGCTGGCTGACCAGCTGCCGGGACTTGTCCAGCTCGCCGTCCGTGGAGACGTACAGGAAGGTCATCACGCCACCGAAGACGAACAGCAACGCGGCGACGAGGCCGAGGACCAGCGGGGCCCACCTCCGGCCGCCGCCGGCGGGCGCGCCGCCGGCCGGTCCGTAGGGGCCGGGCGGCCCGGACATCGGCGGCGGGCCGTAGCCGGGGCCGGACACCGGTGGGGCGGACAGCGGCGGGGCCGACAGCGGCTGCGGGTAGCCGGGGCCGGAGACCGGCGGTACGGAGACCGGCGGCGCCGACATCGGCGGGGGCACCGGAGCGGCGCCCGGCGCGTAGCCCGGCTGACCCGGCGCGGCGGGCTGGTATCCGCCGTACCCGGGTGCGCCGTCGGGCGCGGTGGGCTGGTGCAGGGTCGGGGCGGGCTGGTTCGGGTCGTACTGCTGGGGCGCGGGCCGGCTGCCGTACACGTTGCCGTAGACCGTGCCCCCCGGCGCCGGGGGCGGGTTGTCGCCCCCGGCCGGTGGGTAGGACATGTCGTTCCTCCAGATGAGCTGGTCCCCCGCGGGGTGGCCCGATGGGCCGGGGTCGATGCGCTGCGGTCGCCCCACACCGGCGTGGGCGACCGGTCAGCAGAGGCGGAACCGGTCGCAGGCGGTCTTGATCGGCACCGCCAACCCGATGCCCTCGGCGTTGCGGGCCTTGGCCGTGGCGATGCCGACGACCTCCTTGGCGCCGTTGATCACCGGGCCGCCGGAGTTACCGGGGTTGATCGGCGCGTCGAACTGGATGACCGGGCCACCGCCGCGCTCGTCTTCGCGGAACGCGCTGACCACGCCCGTGGTGACGCTGTCCTGCAACCCGAGCGGCGCGCCGACCACGATGATCTGCTGGCCGGACCGCACCGGATCACTGGCCGCGACCAGACCGGCGAACTTGGCGGTGGTGCGCAACTGCGCCAGGTCCTTGTCCTTGTCGGTGGCGATGATCGTCGCCTCGAACCGCTGGTCCTTGCGCTCCAGGAACACCTTGCGCTCACCGGCGGTGAAGACCGACTCGACCACGTGGAAGTTCGTCAGCAGCGTGGTGCCGCCGCCGGACGGGGCCTTGCCGACGGCGAACGCCGTACCGGTGAACTGCCCGGCCCGCACCCGGAACACGCTCGGCAGCACCGCGCTGGCCACCGCCTCCGGGTTGAAGGCGGCTCCGGCCTGCTTCTCCAGGCTGCCGGCGCGCTGCTCCAGGCCGTCGAGCCGGCTGGCGTCCGCGCCCTGTCCCTCGGCCATCCGCTTGTCGGCGGCGGCGAGCCGGTCGTCGAGCCGGTAGATCTGGTACGCCTGCACGCCGCTGACCACCGCAAGCACGGCGGCCAGGGCCAGCGCCACCACCGCGAGCCGGCTGCGCCGGGGGGCGCGCTCCGGCGGACCGAGCGGCGCGCCGAAGCCGGAGACCTGCTGACCCGGGTACGCCGCCGGCTGGCCGGGATAGGACGGCGCGGACACCGGCTGGCCCGGATAGGCGGGCGCGGAGACCGGCCGGCCCGGGTAGGACGAGCCGGAGCCGGACGGGGCGCCGGAGTGCCGGTCCGCGTACGGCGACGAGGCCTGGCCCGGGAACGACTGTGACCCGGCGGGCGCCTGGCCCGGGTAGGCCGGGGCGGACTGGGCCGGTGCCGAGCCGAAGGAGGACTGCCCCGGCTGGGCCGACGGCGTGCCGTAGGAGGACTGCCCCGGCTGGGCCGGCGCGCCGCCGAACGACGACGGGCCCGGCTGGGACGGCGCGGCGCCGAACGACGGCTGGGACGCCGCGGGCGGGGTCGCGACACCCGACGACGCGGAGTAGGCGGCCGACGGCGACGCCCCGGCCGCGTCGGCGCGGCCCGGGTAACCGGCGGACGGCTGCGCGGTCGCCCGCGCCGGATGACCCGCGCCCGAGGACGGGGCGGGGTAGCTCGTGCCCGAGGACGCCGGGTAGCTCCCCCCGGACGATCCCGGGTAGCTCGCGCCCGGCGACGTGGTCGGGTAGCCCGCGCCCGGCGACGTGGCCGGGTAGCCCGTGCCCGGCGCCGCGTGGCCTCCGGTGCCGGCGCCGCTCCACGACGCGCCGACACCGCCCGCGGTCGACCCGGGCACGGTCGACCCGGACAGTGGAGCCGGACCGCCGGGCGGGTCGAAGCGTGGCGGCAGCGGGCCCGGCCGATCGGCCGTCGGGTCACCGCCCTGCCCCGGCACGCCGTCGCCGGTTCCGTACCCGCCTGTCATGCTCGACCGTCCTCCCCGTCGGCTTCGCCGACGCCCCCGACCGCTGTCGTCCGGCCCTGTGCGCCGCTCGCGGCTCGATGGACCGTACCGGCGGAAACGGGCTTTGTCTCCCCCGCTGTCCGACCCTCTCACGGCCCCGCAACCCGGTTCGTTCCGGACACCTGACGGACACCGCGCCGACACGCGCCGGACCGGCTGCGCACACCGGATCGTCCGGCCTACTAGGGTTGTCAGGTGACCGACGAACCACCCCTGCGCCGTCGGGCCGCCGAAAGCCGTACGGGAGAGGTCTCCGCCGATCCGACGTCGGCCCTGCCGGAGCCGGCGGACGCGGGGACCGAGACCGAGCCGGGCGCGGCCGTCCCCCTGACCGCGCCGCGCGACGGCACGCCCGCCCCGGTGGCCACACCGGCCGAGTTGAACGAGGTCGTGGCCCGTTTCGCGGGCGGCACCGGCCCGGTGGCCCTGGACGCCGAACGCGCCTCCGGCTACCGCTACAGCCAGCGCGCCTACCTGGTGCAGTTGCGCCGCGTCGGCGCTGGCACCGCGCTCATCGACCCGCTGCCGCTGCCCGACCTGTCCGCCCTCGACGAGGCGATCGCCGAGACCGAGTGGGTGCTGCACGCGGCCAGCCAGGACCTCGCCTGCCTGGCCGAGCTGGGCCTGCGCCCGCGCCGGCTGTTCGACACCGAACTGGCCGCCCGGCTGGCGGGATTCGAGCGGGTCGGCCTGGCCGCGCTGACCGAACAGCTGCTCGGGTTCAGCCTGGAGAAGCACCACTCCGCCGCGGACTGGTCCAGCCGGCCGCTGCCGGAGTCCTGGCTGACGTACGCGGCGCTGGACGTCGAGCTGCTGGTGGACCTGCGCGACGCGCTGGACGAGGAGCTGGGGCGGCAGGGCAAGTCCGGCTGGGCGGCGGAGGAGTTCGACGCGCTGGTGCGCAACGGCGCCCGTCCGCCGCGCGTGCGCGCCGAGCCGTGGCGGCGCACGTCCGGCATCCACCGGGTACGCGGCGCGCGCGCCCAGGCCCGGGTGCGGTCCCTCTGGTACGCGCGGGACCAGATCGCCGCCCGCCGGGACGCCGCGCCGGGCCGGGTGCTGCCCGACTCGGCCATCGTTGCCGCCGCCGAGCTGGACCCGAAGGACGAGAAGACGCTGCTCACGCTCCCCGGTTTCGGTGGGCGGTCGGTGCGCCGGCTGGCACGTACCTGGCTGGCGGCGCTCGACGACGCGCGTCAGTTGCCGGACGAGGCGCTGCCGGTGAGCCCGACGGTGGAGGGCCCGCCTCCGCCGCACCGCTGGGCCGAGCGTGACCCGGTGGCGGCCGGGCGGCTGGCCCGGGCCCGGGAGGTGGTGGTCGGCACCGCCGGGGCGCACCGGCTGCCGGCGGAGAACCTGATCGCGCCGGACTCGATCCGCCGGCTGGCGTGGCAGCCGCCGGAGGAGATCACCGACGACACCGTCGCGGAGGCGCTGCGCGCCTTCGGCGCCCGGGAGTGGCAGATCGGGCTGCTGCTGCCCGCTCTTACCGAGGCGCTGCGCACCCCCCAGCAGTAACGTCGGTGGCAGGTGTGAGGTGGGCCACGCGGGGGGTGGTGCCGCGTTTGGTTACTGGCGAGTAGCATCCGGGGAAATGCCCGTGCCGAGGGAGGCTCCAAGTGCCCCGTGAAGTCCGGGATGTCGTCTTCGTCGACGGCGTCCGTACCCCGTTCGGCAAGGCGGGTGGGATGTACGCCAACACCCGCGCCGACGATCTGGTGATCCGCTGCATCCGCGAGCTGATGCGCCGCAACCCGCAACTGCCGCCGGAGAAGGTGGAGGAGGTGGCGATCGCCGCCACCACCCAGATCGGTGACCAGGGCCTGACCATCGGCCGCACCGCCGCCCTGCTGGCCGGCCTGCCCAAGACCGTGCCGGGATTCGCCATCGACCGGATGTGCGCCGGCGCGATGACCGCCGTCACCACCGTGGCCAGCGGCATCGCCATGGGCGCGTACGACGTCGCGATCGCCGGCGGCGTCGAGCACATGGGCCGCCACCCGATGGGTGAGGGCGTCGACCCCAACCCGCGCATCGTCGCGGAGAAGCTCGTCGACCCGTCCGCCCTGGTGATGGGCTCCACCGCGGAGAACCTGCACGACCGGGTCCCGCACATCACCAAGGAGCGCACCGACGCGTTCGCGCTGGCTTCGCAGCAGAAGACCGCCAAGGCGTACGCCAACGGCAAGCTCCAGGGCGACCTGGTGCCGGTGGCGGTGCGCGACCCGGAGGCGGGCTGGGGCCTGGCCACCGTGGACGAGGCGCCCCGCGACACCTCGATGGAGAAGCTGGCCGGGCTGAAGACGCCGTTCCGGCCGCACGGCAAGGTCACCGCGGGCAACGCGGCCGGCCTTAACGACGGCGCCACCGCCGCGCTGCTCGTGGCCGAGGAGACCGCCCGTGAGCTGGGCCTGCCGGTCGGCATGCGCCTGGTGTCGTTCGGCTTCGTCGGCGTCGAGCCCGAGGTGATGGGCGTCGGCCCGATCCCGTCGACCGAGAAGGCGCTGCGCATCGCCGGCCTCAGCATCGACGACATCGGACTGTTCGAGCTGAACGAGGCGTTCGCGGTGCAGGTGCTCGCCTTCCTCGACCACTTCGGCATCGCCGACGACGACCCGCGGGTCAACCCGTGGGGCGGCGCGATCGCCATCGGTCACCCGCTCGCGTCCTCCGGCGTCCGGCTGATGACCCAGCTCGCCCGCCAGTTCGCCGAGCACCCCGAGGTCCGCTACGGCCTCACCGCCATGTGCATCGGCATCGGCATGGGCGGCACCGTGATCTGGGAGAACCCGCACTGGGAGGGTGGAGACAAGTGAGCCTCGCCGCACCGAACGAGGTCGTCACCAAGGCGCTGCTGCGCCAGGTGGCCGTACCCGGGCTGGACCGGCCCGCCGCCCTCATCACGCTGGACAACGGCTTCGACCACACCAAGCCGAACACCTTCGGCCCGGCCGGTCTGACCAGCCTGGACGAGGCGATCACCGCCGCGCTGGCGGCGGAGCCGGCGTTCATCGCGGTCACCGGCAAGCCGTACATCTTCTGCGTGGGCGCGGACATCACCAGCCTGCCCGCGCTGGAGAACCGCGAGCAGGCGCTGGAGATCGGCCGGCTCGGCCACCGCGTGTTCGCCCGGCTCAAGGACAGCGCCGTCCCCACCTTCGCGTTCGTCAACGGCGCGGCGATGGGCGGCGGCCTGGAGCTGGCGCTGCACTGCCACTACCGGACGCTGTCGGCGGGCGCGGCGGCGCTGGCGCTGCCCGAGGTCTCGCTCGGCCTGATCCCCGGCTGGGGCGGTACGCAGCTGCTGCCGAACCTGATCGGCATCCCGGCCGCCACCCAGGTGATCATCCAGAACCCGCTGATGCAGAACAAGATGCTCAAGCCGAAGCAGGCGGCCGAGATGGGCATCGCGGACGTGCTGCTGGAGCCGGCCGACTTCCTGGAGCGGTCGCTGGAGTGGGCCGCCGGCGTGGTCCGGGGCGAGGTCGCCGTGACCCGCCCCGAGGTCGACAAGGACATGTGGGCGGGCGTGCTCTACTTCGCCCGGCAGACCCTCGACCAGCGGCTGCACGGCGCGGTCCCGTCCGCGTACAAGGCGCTGGACCTGCTGGAGACGGCGAAGGACGCCGACTTCGCCACCGGCACCGCGGCGGAGGACGACGCCCTCGCGGACCTGGTCTTCTCCGAGGAGCTGCGCAGCGGCCTGTACGCCTTCGACCTGGTGCAGCGGCGGGCCAAGCGCCCGGCCGGCGCGCCGGACAAGGACCTGGCCCGCCCGGTCACCAAGGTCGGCATCGTCGGCGCCGGCCTGATGGCCAGCCAGCTCGCGCTGCTGTTCGCCCGGCGGCTGCAGGTGCCGGTCGTCATGACCGACCTGGACCAGTCGCGGGTGGACAAGGGTGTCGGCTACGTGCACACCCAGATCGAGAAGGCCGTCAGCAAGGGCCGGATGGACAAGGGCACCGCGGCCAAGCTGTACGGCCTGGTCAGCGGCTCGGTCGACAAGTCCGTCTTCGCCGACGCCGACTTCGTCATCGAGGCCGTGTTCGAGGACCTGGGCGTCAAGAAGCAGGTCTGGGCCGAGCTGGAGAAGATCGTCAAGCCGGAGGCGGTGCTCGCCACCAACACCAGCTCGCTGTCCATCACCGAGATGGCCGCCGACCTGGAGCACCCGGAGCGGGTGGTCGGCTTCCACTTCTTCAACCCGGTCGCGGTGCTGCCGCTGCTGGAGATCGTCCGCGGCGAGCGGACCGACGACGCCACGCTGGCCACCGCGTTCGCTGTCGGCAAGCAGCTCAAGAAGTCGTCGGTGCTGGTCAAGGACGCCCCGGCGTTCGTGGTGAACCGGCTGCTGACCCGCTTCCTCGGCACCGTGTTCGCGGCCGTCGACCAGGGCACCCCGCTGGACGTGGCGAACAGCGCGCTGGACCCGCTGGGCCTGCCGATGCGTCCGCTGGCGCTGCTGCAGCTCGTCGGGCCGGCCGTGGCGTACCACGTCGGCGGCACCCTGCACGAGGCGTTCCCGGACCGGTTCGGCGTCAGCGAGAACCTCAAGCGGATCGCCGACTCGGGCCAGCCGATCGTGGTCGACGACCAGATCAACGACGAGGTGGCGAAGCTGCTGGTGGTCGGCGACGAGCCGCTCACCGCCGAGCAGGTGCGGCAGAACGCGCTGGACGCGCTGGCGCAGGAGATCCGGCTCATGCTCGACGAGGGCGTCGTCGCCGAGGCGCAGGACATCGACCTGTGCATGATCCTCGGCGCCGGCTGGCCGTTCCACCTGGGCGGCGTGACGCCGTACCTGGACCGGACCGGCACCTCCGAGCGGGTGACCGGCAAGCGGTTCCTGCCGCGCGGCGTGGCCAGCCTGCGCTGACCGATACCGCACCGATCGCGGTGGTCGGGCTGTCCGAGACGGACGCCCGGCCACCGCGATCGGCGTTTCGCGGGCAGGTCACGGGTCGGATGCGGTTTCGTCCCACCGGCCTTCCACGGACAGCGGCATGTCGGTGCTCCTGGCTACGATCACGCCTTCAGTTTTCTCACAGGAGCTGCCTACATGTCCCAGCCGCCGTCCAATCCCTACCCCGGCCACTACCCGCCGCCCCAGCACCAGCCCGGCGGCTTCCAGCCGCCCCAGCAGCCGCAGTACGGCGGTGGCTACCCGCAGGCTCCGCAGCAGCCCCAGTACGGCGCTGACTACCCGCAGATCCCGCAGCAGCCCCAGTACGGCAACCAGTTCGGCGCGCCGGTCCCGCCGAAGAAGTCCGGCGTCGGCAAGATCCTGCTGATCGTCCTCGCGGTGGTCCTGGTGCTCTGCGTCGGTGGCGGCATCGTCACCTGGCTCGTCACCAAGGACACCGTCGGCGAGGTGGTCACCGCCACCAAGACCCGGGTGGTCGAGCCGCAGACGCTCGGCGGCCGGCCGAAGGTCACCGACCCGCAGCTGCAGAACGCCGCGACGCAGATGAAGGCCTCGCTCAGCAAGGACGTGCCGGACGCGACGAGCACGGCCGGCGCCTTCTACGGCAACCCGGAGAAGAAAGACCTGGTCATGATCGTCGCCGTGTCCGGCGTCATGGCCGACCCGAAGAAGGAACTGGACGACGCCGCCACGGCGGTCACGCCGGACCTGGCCACCAAGGACTTCAAGACGGTCGACCCGGGCCCGCTTGGCGGCGACGCCAAGTGCTCCGACGGCAAGGCCTCGGGTGAGCAGGTGGCCGTCTGCATCTGGGCCGACCGGGGCAGCCTCGGCATGGTGGTCGTCTACTTCAAGTCCGCGGCCGAGCTCCAGAAGGAGTTCGTCACGATGCGCGGCGAGATCGAGAAGCAGGGCTGACACCGCTACGCACCGGGCCCCCGCCGCGACGGCGGGGGCCCGGTGTCGTTTCCGGATCAGGCGGACTCGGCACGTTCGGCAGGGCTCCGGCAGACGCAGAACTCGTTGCCCTCGGGGTCGGCCAGCACCACCCAGCCGCTGCCGTCCGGCCGGCGCCGGTCGGCCACCAGCGTGGCACCGAGGTCACGCAGCCGCGCCACCTCCTCGTCGCGGGTGCCCTCGGCCGCGTGCAGATCGATGTGGAACGCGCCCTTGCCGTGCCGCTCGCCCACCCGGACGAACAACAGGTCGGGGCCGTCGCCGGCGGGCGCGGCGAGGACCGCCTCCGGGTCGTCCGGGTGGTCGTCGTCGGCGAGCCGGCGGTCGAGCACCCGGGCCCACCATCCGGCGAGGGTGTACGGGTCGTCGGACTCGACTGTCACGCAATGGAACTGTGCACTCATCGGTGCTTCCTCCTGTGGGGTACGCGCCCCGGCGGAGTGGGAACGTCAGCGGGGAACGCGGGGCGCGGGACGGTTCACGAAAGACATCGACCACACCCCCTTCCACCTCATCGGGCTGACCGGTTGATCATTCCACCGCCCTCCGGCGCCGGCAACCCCGCCCCGCCGCAAGGAAGGGCCCCTTGTTAACACCTGCGTGTTAACAAGGGGCCCTTCCTCTACCGGAGGCGTTAAGAAGGTGCCCTTCCTTACGGGCCGACGAACACCGCCTTCGCGCGCCAGTCGACGCCGTCGACCGCCGGGCCGCTGCGCACGGTGAACGTCGCGGCCGGCACGCCGTTCACCCAGTCGGTGGCGGCCAGGTCACCGGTGTTGCGGTTGACCTTGTAGAGCGTGCCGCCGGAGACGAAGACCGCGCCCGCGTCGGCGAACCCGCTCGCCCCGGACACCGTGAACCGGTCGGCGCCGACCACGCCGCTGTCCGGGGTGAACCAGCGCCAGAACAGTCCGTTCTGCCCGTTGAGCGTGTAGTAGAGCCGCCCGCCGGAGAAGAACATGCCGGTCACGTTCGGGATCTCGGCGTAGAAGCCGGTGGTCGCGCCGACGTACGTCTGCCCGGTCGGCCCGGAGTTGGTGATCACGTTGTCCCAGTACGGGTCGTGGTACGGGTCCACCAGTTCCGGCGCACCGAACGTGGTGCCGTTGAACGTACGCCGCCACAGCGCGCCGTCGGCGCCGTAGAACACCGTCCCGCCGACCCAGAACGCGTTGCGCGCGCCCGCCCAGACGGTGCCGTCCGGGTCGGTCACCGGGTCCGGCGCGCCGACCGTGCTCTGCCCGTCGTACGAGCGCACCTGCACCGGCGAGCTGGCCGGGGCGGGCGGGGGCCCGGTCTTGACGATCTCGACGGCGTTCACCAGCGGGTTCTCCCGCACGTGGCGGAACTCCACGTCGATCGAGCCGTCGCTGACCACCGTGAACTCCCGCATGGTGCCCACGTTGTGCCCGGCGGTGGCGGACAGGTCGAGGTCGTCGAGGACGACAGCACCCTCCAGCGCCACGTCGAAGATCCGCGTGCCGGCGTTGGCGGTGCCCGCGTACCGGTTGGCCATGTAGAGCCGCACGTGCACCTCGGTGCCGTTGGGCACCGGGAACTGCCAGGTCATCTCCTCGCCGCCGGACGGGTCGTACCGCTCGTGGTTGTAGAGCTCGACCGGGGTGCCGGCCGGCACCGTCGAGTCCAGGCTCGCGGCGGTGGTGTAGCTGGAGACGCTGCTGCCGGTGTTGTGGTATGGGCTGGGGCTGGAGCTGGTGTCGGCCGCCCAGTCCGGCCCGCCGTCGGTGGCGGCGACGGACGAGCCGCCGGCGTTCACCCGGTACAGCACGTTCGTCGGCTGCGGCAGGCCCGCCTGGTAGACGTTGCCGGGCAGGGTGGCCGTGGTGGTGGGGTGCACCGCCGTCCCGCCGGCCAGCGGGAAGAACGCGATCCGCTCCCGGCGGTACTGGAAGTTGCCGATCCACAGCGTGTCGCCGCCGACCCAGAGCCCGGTCGGCGTGACCAGCATCTCGGAGGCGCCGATGCCGCGCGGGTGGCGGCCGGGGTTCCAGGACAGCGGCAGGCCGTTGGCCGGGTCGAGCGCGGCGATGCTGGCCCGGCCGACCGCGCCGGCCCGGGCGTTGTCGGTGCCGGTGGTGTTGTTGAGCCAGCGGAGGTGGCCGCCGACGTAGACCGCCTCTTCGCTGATGCCGACGGACAGGAACGTGTCGCCGCCGCTGTAGTCGACCCAGGTCGGCTGGAGAGCGGAGCCGGTCGCGCCGGCCTCCCAGCGGGCCGCGGTGTCGCAGAGCGTTCCGCTGTACGGCGCGCCGGTGGTGACCACCACGAAGTAGCTGTTGTCCGGGGAGAACGCGACGTCACGGACGTACGAGTCGAAGGACTGCCACTTGCAGCGCGGCGTGTAGCGGGCCGTGTTCCAGTCCGCGACGGTGGCGGCGGTGGCACCCAGGTCGATCTTGACGATCTGGTCGTGCAGCACCCCGTCGGCCTTCTTGAAGTTGCCGATGACGACGAGCTGCGTGCCGTCCGGGGAGACGGCGAGCTTCTCCGCGCCGACGCCGGCCTTGGCGCCGCTGACCCCGTCCCAGTTGTGGTTCTCGGTCAGCGTGGTGGTGAGGTAGCTGTCCACGGCGCCGGTGGTGGCGTTGAGCGACGCGAGTCCGCCGCGCGGGTTGGGGTTGCCGGCCGTGGTGAAGATGCCGCCGACCAGCAGCCGGTTGCCGACCAGCGCGATGTCCTTGATGAGCCCGTTGAACGCGGGCGGCGCGAAGCTGGTGACGACCGCCCCGGTGTTGACGTCGAGCAGGGCCACCTTGCGCCGGGTCACGCCGTTGACGGTGTTGAACTTGCCGGCGACGAAGACCGTGTTCGCCGTGGGCCCGCCCGTGACCGCTGTCACCTCGTTGTCGAGCGTGGGCGCGAACGCGGTGTCCACCGCGCCGGTGGCCTTGTCGAACGCGAGCAGGTAGTCGCGGGGGATGTCGACGTCGGAGTTGCGATTCTGCACACGGGTGAAGGAGCCGCCCGCGATGATCTTCGTACCGGCGTCGTGGATCGCGTCGACCGAGCCGTCCTGGACGTCGGGCGAGGCCGTGGAGGGGACGGTGTGGACCACTTTGTCGTGGCCGGGCGCGGCGGCGGCCGCGGGCGTGGCCGGAGAGAGGCCGACGACGGTGAGGGCGCCGGCGGTGAGGACCGCGAGAAGACGGCGGCGGCGCGGGGCCGAGAGGTGGGTCACGGGCAGCTCCGGTGGGTGAGCAGGGTGAGGCGTCGCTGCGCTTACTCTCCGTTGATCACCGCTCCGCGTCCAGCGTGAGCCGAGCATTCTGCCCGACCACCGTGCCGCCGGGGGCCGACCACCGCCGGGTCCGGCCAGGACAGCCGAGGCTGTCCGCACGAAAAGGTGAGGCCGCCTCACCGGCTGGACGGATCGGGATGGGCGGTCAGGTGGCCGCGGGCGGGTCGGCCGACGGAAGCGTGACGGTCACCTCCAGGCCGCCACCGGGCTGGGCGACCGCCTTCACCGTGCCGCCGTGCGCGTCGCAGACGGCCCGCACGATCGACAGGCCGAGCCCGGAGCCGCGAGCACCGGTGCGTTCCTGGCCGCCGCGCCGGAACGGCTCGAACAGCCCGGGTACGTCGGCGGGGGCGACCTCGAAGCCGGTGTTCCCCACCACCAGCCAGGACCGCTGCCCGTCGGTGCCGGTGCGCACCCAGATCCGCCCGTGCAGGTGGTTGTAGCGGACCGCGTTCTCCACCAGGTTGCCGGCCAGCCGGTCCAGCAGCCCCGGGTCACCGACCACCGGCGCCGGACGCAGCGACGTGTGCACCTTCAGGCCGATCCGCTCGACCTCCCGGGACACCGCGGACAGCGCGTTGGCGGTGCCGACGGCGAGGTCCGACTCCGCGCGCCGGGCCAGCCGCCGGCCGGTCTGGGCCTCGCTGCGGGCCAGCACCAGCAGCGCGTCGACCAGGCCGTTGGCCCGCTCCGAGGCGTCCCGCACCACCCCGGCCATGCGGCGGTACTCGGCGAGGTCGGCGTCGTCGTCGCTGAGCGTCACGTCGATTTCGGTACGCATCACCGCGAGCGGCGTCCGCAGCTCGTGCGAGGCGTTCGCGACGAACCGTTTCTGTGCCTCGAACGCGCCGCTGATCCGGTCCAGCATCGCGTCGAACGTCTCGGCCAGCTCGGCCACCTCGTCGTCGGCGCCGGACCAGCCGATCCGCTCGTCGAGCGTGGCCTCGCCGAGCCGGCGCGCGGTGGCTGTCACCTGGTGCAGCGGGCGCAGCGCCCGGCCGGCCACCAGGTACGCCCCGGCCACCCCGACGACGCTGATCGCCACGAGCGCGAGCAGCCCCTTGACCAGCAGTTCCTGCGACGCCGCGTCGACCAGTTGCCGCTGCCACTGCCCGGCGTCGAGGGTGCGGCCGTCGGTGAGCACCACTGTGGTGCCGGGCAGCAGCTCGTCGGTGGGGCGCAGCGCGTCGCGGACCAGCAGCCAGGCCAGCAGCACCAGGATCGCCCCGGCGCCGACCAGCAGGACGCCGTTGAGCAGGGTCAGCCGCAGCCGCAGCGTCGGCCGCACCCGCCGGGTGCCCACGCTCACTGCGTGCGGCCGATCCGGTAGCCCGCCCCGACCACCGTGTCGATGAGCGGCGGGTCGCCCAGCTTCTTGCGCAGCGTCATCACGGTGACCCGGACGATCGTGGTGAACGGGTCGGTGTTGGCGTCCCAGACCCGTTCCAGCAGCTCTTCGCTGGACACCACCGCGCCGCGCGCCTTGAGCAGCTCGGCGAGCACGCCGAACTCCTTGTTGGTGAGGTCGAGCGGCACGCCACCACGGGTGACCACCCGCCGGGCCGGGTCCAGCACCAGGTCGGCCACCTCCAGCACCGGCGGCGCGGCCGGGGTGGCCCGGCGCCCGAGCGCCTGCACCCGCGCCACCAGCTCGTCGAACGCGAACGGCTTGGCCAGGTAGTCGTCGGCGCCGAGCTGCAGCCCCTCCACCCGGTCGGCGACGGTGCCGCTCGCGGTGAGCATCAGCACCCGGGTCAGCGCGCCGGAGGCGGCCAGATCGGCGCAGATCTGGTCGCCGTGCACACCCGGCAGGTCGCGGTCCAGGATCACCACGTCGTACCGGGTGACGAACGCCGCCTCGTGGCCGGCGTCGCCGTCGTACGCGACGTCCACCGCCATCCCGCGCTTGCGCAGCCCGCGCGCGATCGCGTCGGCGAGGTTGCGCTCGTCCTCGACCACCAGTACCCGCATCCCGGCCTCCCGCCTCGTGACCTCTGACAACCTAGTGCCGCCGGCCAAGTGTGTCGCCGGAGGAGCTGCCCCGGCGGCGCATGATCCGCCCGCCGTCCACCGGGTCGCTCTTCCGCACCTGCGCGGATTTCTGTGACTGTCAGTGAGATTGGCGACGGCGCGCCGCTGCGTCACTCACTGTCACCGACGGTTGCTCCTCCACGCGAGACTGCCGCCGAGTCAGAAGCCGTTGAACTGCAGATATGCCAATTCAGCCGTCGGGGCCTGCGATGCCCTTCCGTCGACTTTGCTCTGCAGCCCGATACGCACTTGTTGCGGTGAGTCACCGTTGCGTCGATGGCTGCAGAGCAAAGTCGGCGCAGGGTGAACCCCGGGAGCTCACGTCACGGTTACCTTCGGTGACGAAAATGCAGTCAGGTGGGCCGCCCCATCGACTCGCTACGCCCCTGATCACACCGGGCCCGGCGAGCAGGCGGACCCTCCCGCGCGGCTGGCCCGAACCCACTGGCCGACCCGTCCAGCGCGGGGCCCGCACCCACCGCCGTTGCACAAAACCTTCGGGTACGCGATGCTCAGCGGCAATGATCGACAAGCACGCGGTCGAGACACCCGATCCACGCCGGGCGGCACCCCGATGACCGGCCGCGACATCGCGTACCGCCGGTTCCGTTTCCCGGCGGACCGGGACGTGGGCCTCGCCGACGGGCTCACCGCGGGGCCGGACGGGCTGGTGCTCGACGGCGCGCCCGGCCGCCTGACCCACACCGATCCGCACTCCGGGACCACCGCCGAGTACGCCGCCGGGAGCTGGACCTCCCCGGTGACGCCACTCGGCTTCGCCGCCGTCGAGCTGGTGCCCTCCTGGACCGCGCACACGCCGGCCGGCTGCTGGCTGCGCGTGGAGCTGCGCGGCTGGGCCGGCGACGCGGCCTCCACCGGCTGGTACGAGCTGGGCCACTGGGCCGCCGACGACAGCGCGGTGCACCGGGCGTCCGTACCCGGGCAGGCGGACGACCGGGCGCGGGTGGCCGCCGACACGCTGCGGGTGACCGGCGCGACGGTGACCGGCTGGCAGGTGCGGGTGACGCTGCTGCGCCGCCTCGACGCGGCGGACGGCCCGGCGCTGCGCACGATCGGCGTGGTCGCCTCCACCGACCCGCCCGGCGTCGGACAACGAGCCGTCGCAAGAACCGATGCCGGCGCGGGCGGCGCGCGAGGGCGGGTGCTGGACGTGCCGCGCTACGCGCAGCGGCTGCACGCCACCGGGGAGACCCGCTGGGGCGGCGGTGGAGACTCCTGGTGCAGCCCCACCTGCGTGTCCATGGTGCTCGACTTCTGGGGCGCGGGCCCCACCCCGGACCGGTACGCCTGGGTGACGCCGCCCGGCCCCCGCCCGCGGGTGGTGCACGCCGCCCGGCACTGCTTCGACCACGCGTACGCCGGAGCGGGGAACTGGCCGTTCAACACCGCGTACGCGGCGACGCACGGGGTGGACGCGTTCGTCACCCGGCTGCGTTCGCTGGCCGAAGCGGAACTGTTCGTGGCCGCCGGCATCCCGCTGATCGTCTCGGCGGCGTTCACCGCCGGGCAGGTGCCGGGGCTGGACTACGACACCCGGGGGCACCTCATCGTGCTGGCCGGCTTCACCGCCGACGGCGATCCGGTGCTGAACGACCCGTACGCGCCGGACGACGAGCGGGTCCGCCGCACCGTGCCGCGCGCGCCGTTCGAGCGCGCCTGGCAGGTGGGCAGCGGCGGCGTCGTGTACGTACTGCGGCCCGAGTCGACGCCCCTGCCGCCGCCACCGGCGCAGGCCAACTGGTGATCAGCGTCCGGCCGGCCAGATCGCCATGCCGCCGGTCGGGCGCAGGCACACCAGCTGCGTACCCGTGTCCGCGCACTCCGACCAGGCGCCGGGCAGGATCCCCCGGATCCGCACCTGCCCGACCGCCACGTCCAGCGCGCCGACGAGCGTCCGGTCCTCGGTGAGCGTGCGCAGCCCGAGCAGCGGCCCGGACGGGAGGTCGTTGCCCGAGACGCGCCAGCGGCCCAGCCGGGCCAGCACCCGGCCGGTCGGCGGGTCCAGCGCCGACAGTTCCAGCTCCTCCCCGACCCCGCGCTCGGCGGCGATCAGCCGGTCGCCGACCGGCCCCATCCCGAGCCACCGCTCGTCGGTCCAGGCCGGGCGGCCGGTGGCCGGATCGAGGGCCTGCGCGCCGCCCACCTGGTTGCGCAGGCACACCATCCCGGCGCAGTCGGCGAACCAGAGTCCGGCGCGGGAGCCGACCGGCAGGCTCCACCGTTCCTCGAGCCGGTCCAGCCCGTACCCGGTGACTGAGCCCCGGGCGTCCTCGACCAGCAGCAGATCGGCCACCACCTGGGCGTACCGGTAGTCGGCGCGGCCGGCCGCGGGCGCCACCCGGCCGGTGTGCGCGACGGTGCCCGCGTCCGCGTCGTACACGGTCACCCGGCCCTGCGGGGTGACCAGGACGAGCTGTGTCACCCCGTGGTCGTCGCGGCGGTACCCCACCTCCTGGCCCGGTACGGGCAGCGTCCACCGCACCGCGCCGGAGGCCGGGTCCACGGCCCGTACAGTGCCCGCGCCGGGCGGGCGGGGGTTCTCCAGCAGCAGCCCGCCGGAGGCGGTCGGGACCGGGTATCCGGGATGCCGCCAGCGCAGCGTGCCGGTCGCCGGGTCGAGCATCGCCGACACCGAGTCACCGTCCCCGGCCGGGCTGCTCGTCACCAGCAGTCCCCCGGCCACTGTGGTGAGGCCGAGCACGTGGTCGCCGTCGGTCAGCGCGAACCGCCACGCCGGTTCCCCGCCGGGCAGCCGGTACGCGGCGACCACCCGCCCGCCCCGGCCGGTCGCGCCGGGGCCGTCGGCCACCACCACCCGGTCCGGCCGCACCACGAACGCCGCGCCCTGCGGGGCGGGAATCCGGATCGGCACGGGCCTGGGCGGCGGACCGGCGGCAGCGTGCACGACGAGCAGCACCAGTACGCCGAGCAGCGCCACCCGGGCCGCCGGGCCGGGCGGCCGGCGGGGCGGCGCGGGTTCCGGCTCGTCGGCGGACTCGCCGTGCCGCATCTCGCCCAGTTCGATCACCGGGCTCACGGCAGCCGCCGCACCACGTAGTCACCTGCGGGCCTGCGGCAGACCAGCAGCGTCACGCCGGTCGTGCAGTCGGTCCCGGTGATCACTCCCCTGATCGGGGGCGGACCGCCGGACAGGTCCATCTCGGCCAGGAGCTGCCGGCCGCCGCCCAGCAGCCGGGTGGCCAGCAGCGGACCGCCGGACCCGTGCTGCGGGGCCAGGGTCCAGCCGCCCAGCTCGGCGATCAGACGCCCGTCGGCCTGGCCGAGCACCGCCAGGCCGCCGGCGCGGATCGCGGTGTCGCCGACGAGCAGCCGGTCGTCGCGCGCCGCCACGACGCGCGCCCACCGGTCCACGCTCCAGCGCACGGCGCCGGTCGCCGGGTCGAGCGCTGTCATCCCGGCGCCCGGCCGGACGGCGCAGAGCAGGGCGCCGCACCTGTCGACGTAGTCGACGAGCTTCTGTTCGACGGTCCAGCGCGGTCGCAGCGTGTCCAGGTCGTACGCCTCGATGAGCCCGCCGCCGATCTCCAGCAGCAGCCCGGCCACGGTCATCACGTGGCGCGGGCCGGGCGGTCGCACCGGGTGCAGGTCCCGGGCCGCGACCCGCGCGCCGGTGCGCGCGTCCACGACCACCACCTGCCCGGTGGCCGGCCACAACAGCATGCGTTCCGTCCCGGAGCCGTAATCGAACCCCAGCATGCCCGTCGAGGGCAGCGTCCACATCGTCCTTCCGTCGGCGGGGTCGACCCGGGTGATCGACGGGCGGGGGTCGGACGCGGCGGACTGCGACAGCAGCACCCGGCCGACCGCGAACGCGACGCCGCGCCGGCGCCAGACGTCCACGCCGGTGGCCGCGTCGTACGTCACCGTCTCCCAGTCCTCGTCGCCGCCGGCCGGGCCGGCCACCATCACCCGGCCGTCCTGCTCCCACACCGACACGGCGGTGCCGATGCCGGGCAGCGGACTGCGCCACAGTTCCCGCCCTTCGCGGTAGGCGACGATCTCCCGCCCGTCACCGCGGTTCGGCCGCACCACGTACACCACGTCGCCGCAGACGAACACGGCCGAGCCCAGGCCGCCGGGCAGCGTCCACTCCGCCGGTCCTCGCGGCGGCGCGGCGGCGGTGAGCGTGAGCAGCGCCAGCAGCAGGAGCGCCAGGGTGCGGGCCGGCCGGCCGACGCTGCGCGGCGGGCGGGGGGCCGCCGGGGGCGGAGCGTCGTGACGCAACTCCCCCAGATCGATGACGGTCACGACCATCCTCTCCCGCGCGCCCGGCCGCCGTCCGGCCGTGACCGGCATTGCCACAATTCGCCTGTACGATGGCGCGTCGTGGCCGTGCCCGTGGTGGACCCCTCGTTGAACCCCTCGTCCGTCGAGACGGACGCCGTCGTGGCCGATCCGCCACGCCGTGCCCGTCGCCGGCCGGCCCGCGCCGATCTGCTGGCCATCGGAGCCTATGTGCTGCTCGGTGTTCTCGTCTGCCTCAACTACTGGGGCGACGTGGAGCACCGGGTCTCCTCGCACCTGCCGACCGACCACAGCTGGTTCGAGTGGCTGTTCGCGCACGGCGCGTACTCGGTGCAGCACCTGGAGAACCCGCTGTTCACCACCCGGCAGAACGCGCCGGACGGGGTGAACATGATGGCGAACACCTCGCTGCTCGGGGTGACGCTGCCGCTTGCGCCACTGACGCTGCTGCTCGGCCCGCAGGTGATGTACGCGCTCTACCTGGGCGCGGCGCTGTCGGCGACCGCCGCCACGTCGTACTGGGTGCTGTCGCGGCACCTGGTCCGGTCCCGGGCCGCCGCGTTCGCCGGTGGCGCGTTCCTCGGCTTCGCGCCGGGCATCGTCCATCACGCGAACGGCCAGCCCAACTTTGTGTCGAACTTCCTCCTGCCGCTGATCGTGGCGCGGGTGCTGCGGCTGGGCGAGCCGGGGCGGTGGCGGCGCAACGGGCTGGCGCTCGGGCTGCTGGTGGCGTACCAGGTCTTCATCAACGAGGAGATGCTGCTGCTCACCGCGCTGGCCTGCCTGGTCGTCGTGGTGGCGTACGCGGTGCAGCGGCCCCGGGCGGCCCGCGAGCGGGCCGGGTCGTTCCTGGCCGCGCTCGGGCTCGGCGGCGGGCTGGCGCTGCTGCTGACCGCGTACCCGATCTGGTTCCAGTTCAACGGGCCGCAGTCCTACCGCGGATTGCAGGGCGGCGTCTTCCACAACTGGGGCGAGGACCTGGTGGCCTTCGTCACGTTCGCCCGGGACACGATCGCCGG
This sequence comes from Micromonospora sp. C41, assembly GCF_018070485.1. Classification (NCBI taxonomy): domain Bacteria; kingdom Bacillati; phylum Actinomycetota; class Actinomycetes; order Micromonosporales; family Micromonosporaceae; genus Micromonospora; species Micromonospora sp. C41. The sequence continues at coordinate 61,218 of NZ_JAGPXP010000020.1, forward strand.
TGACGAGGCGGTGGAGAAGACCATCGGGCTGACCGAGCAGAACACCTGGTTCGGCTGGCCGCTGGTGCTGGTGGCGCTGGGCGCGCTGGTGCTGCTGGTCCGCCGGTCGGTGCCGGCCCGGATCCTGGCCGTGCTGGTGGTCGTCTTCACGATCGCCTCGATCGGCCCGGTGGTGCGGTTCAACGGTGTGGAGACCGACGTCGACGGGCCGTGGGCGTACATTCCGGACGACCTGCCGCTGGTCGAGATGATGATGCCGACCCGGTTGAGCCTGGTCGTGGTGGCCGCCGTGGGTGTGCTGCTCGCCCTGGCGTGGGACGCGCTGGCCGGTGCCGGCCGTCCGCCGGTGCCCGCCCCCCGCGCCGCCGCCGACGACAGCACGGACGACGACGGCGACGGGACGGCCGCGCGCGACACGCGCCGCCGGGTGCTGCGGCTGGCCGGGTACGCCGCGATCGTGGCCGCCCTGGTGCCGCTGATCCCGCGTCCGCTGCCGGCGGAGCACATCGACCCGCCGCCGCGCTTCATCACCGCCGGTGGCTGGCGGCCGTACGTGCCGGAGGGCCGCACGCTGGTGCCGGTGCCGATCCCGAGCAACGTGCACGGGCTGCACACGCTGCGCTGGAGCGCGCTGACCGGACACGAGTTCCCGATCCCGGGCGGCTACTTCATCGGCCCCAACGAACGCGGTGAGGGTGTCTTCGGCGCGCCGAACCGCCCCACCAGCACGCTCATCTACTCCACGATGGACGCCAACGTGGTGCCGGAGATCACCGAGGAGAACCGCCGCCAGGCCGTGGACGACCTGCGTTTCTGGCGGGCGTCGGTGGTGGTGCTCGGGTCCGGTCCGCGCGAGGCGGTGCTGCGTGACCTGATGGCCGAGCTACTCGGCCCGCCGCAGCGGGTGGACGACGTGTGGCTCTGGGACGTGCGCGACCGGGTCTGAGCCGGCGTCCCGGTCAGCCGGTCAGCGCCCGGACGTCCCACAGGTGCCCGCCGGGCACGTCCCGGCCGGGGCCGAGAAGTGCGTCCAGCGTGGCGCGTACCGGGTCGGCCGGCGTCGAGTCGGCCTGCACCAGCGCCGCCGCCCGCCAGTGCCGCAGGTCGGCCACCGCCTGCCGGCGTTCCGCGTCGCCGACCGGCGGCACCTGGCCGGTCTCGGCGGCCCGGCGCAGCAGCAGCGACGTGGGCCGGTCCGGCGCGCCCCAGCGGGCGGCCGGGTCGTCCGCCGAGCGCGGGCCGATGAAGTAGCCGCCCGGCGCGTCGAACGCCAGCGCGGTGCGCGCCGACCAGAACATGGCCGGGCTGACCGCCGCCCCGGTCACCGGCGGCACCGGCACCAGCGTGCGGCCCTGCGGCACGTACGCCTGCCAGCCGCCGCCGGACACGACGGCCGGGACCGGCGCGACCGGCACCGTGCGGATCGGGGTCGGCGCCAGCGGCAGCAGCGCGGCGGCGACCGCGCCGGCCCACGGCGCCCAGGCGCGCACGGCGCCGTGCCGGACCCGGTCGACTGCGAGCGCCAGCAGCACCCCGAGCACCGGTACGCACACCAGCGCGAAGCGCGCCGGCACCACCAGGTCCAGCAGCGGCGCCCCGGCGAGCAGGCGGTACGGGCCGGGCAGCCCGGTGTCGTCGCGGTTCACCACCACCGAGGCGCCGAGCGACAGCGCCGCGAACAGCAGGCCGCACGCGGCGAGCGCGCGTACCAGCGGCCGCCGCCACAGCCATACCACGACGAGCAGCGCCAGCAGCGGCAGGAACGGGCCGAAGAACGAGTTCTGCTCGGTCGGGTTCGGCGACAGCAGCCCGGCCCGGTGGGCGTCCCCGGCAACTGTCTGCCGGGCGGAGGCGACGAACGAGACCAGGTCCAGCCGGTAGCCCCCGGTGTGGAACGGCATCCCCCGGTAGTGGCCCGGCCCGGCGAACTGGAACCACAGCGGGTACGCCAGCAGCACGCCCGCCACCAGCGCGCCGACGCCCAGCCGGCGGGCCACCACCGGTACCAGGCGACGCGCGGCGGCCCGGTCGGCGAGCGCGTACGCCCCGGCGAACACCCCGGCGGCCAGCGCCAGGAAGACGAGCACCTCCTCGCCGAGGAACACCTGGTACGCGACGGCCAGCCCGAGCAGCACGCCGTCGCGGCGTACCCGGTCGGTGGCCGGGCGGAACACCAGCGCGAGGATCACCGGCACCAGGAACTGGGCGGCCATGTGCAGGTGCGCGCCGGCCTGCGCCACCATGCCCGGGGCGAAGCCGCAGACCAGGCCGCCCACCGCGGCGGCGGCCCGGGAGCGGACCAGCCGGCGGGCGAGCAGCGCGTACCAGGCGGTGGCGGTGCCGGCGAGGCTGATCGTCACGGCGACGAGGAACGCCGCCTGGGAGCCGAACGCGACGGTGACCGGGGTGAGCGGCACGCCCAGCCCGAGCACCGACGTGTTCGCCATCAGGTTCACCCCGTCCGGGGCGTTCAGCGCGGCGCTGTGCAGCGGGTTCTCGCCGCCGGTGACCGCGCGGGCCGCCCGGGCCAGCATCCACTCGAACAGGATCTGGTCGCCGGCCTGGTGGAACAGCCGTTCCGGGCGGCGCCACTGGTCGCTGGTGAGCAGCACCGCGAGCGCGAGGTAGCCGGCCACCACCAGCGCGTCGACCGGCCGGCGGCGGGGCGCGGGCGCGGGAGCGGGCTGCTCGGGTGCGGTCAGGCGGGCCGGCTGGTCAGTTTCCGCACGTCCCACAGCCACACGTCCAGCTCCTGCCGTCCGGGCCCGACCAGTTGCTCCACCGTGCGGCGCAGCGGCTCGGCGTTCTGCTCGGCCAGCGGCAGCACCACCACCGCCGCGTTCCAGTGCCGCAGCTCGTCCAGGTAGCGGCGGCGCTGCCGGTCGTCGAGCTTCGGCGTCCGGCCGGTGGACGACACCTCCCGCAGCATCTCGCCGATGCCGCTGGGCCGCCCGCCGAAGCGTCCCGGGTCTCCGGTGACGCCGTTGCGCGGGGCGAGGAAGTAGCCGCCGGGGATCTTGAAGTCGAGGTTGGTGCTGGCCGCCCAGCGCATCGGGTCGGTGTTGCCCATCGCCGGCACCGGCACGGACACGAGCGTCTGGTCCGGGCCGACGTACTGCCGCCACCGGTCGGCGGTGATGAACTCCGGCACCGGCTCCCGGGTGGTGACCCGCAACGGCATCGGCGCGATCGGCAGCAGCGCGAGGATCAGGCCGGCGGCGGTGAGCTTGCGGGCCGTCCGCCGGTCCACGCCCCGCAGCGCCCAGGCGCGGCGCACCGCGTACGCGAGCAGGATCGCCACCGTCACGCTGGTGATCAGGCCGAAGCGGGTGGGCACCACGGCGTCCAGCAGCGGCAGCCGCACCAGGAACTCCCACGGCCCGGTGACGAGTTCCCGGTCCCACCAGGAGATCCGCTCGCCGAGGGAGAGCACGGCGAAGAACAGCCCGGTCGCGGCCAGCGCCCGGACGATCACGTCACGCCGCAGCCAGATCACGATGCCCACGGCAATCAGCGACAGGCTCCAGCCGAAGAACGCGTTCTCCTCCGAGTAGTTCGGGGCGAGGTTGACGTTGGCGCGCTCGTTGCCGCCGAACGTGGGCGAGCCGGGGGCGAAGTACGCGGCGATGTCGTTGCCGTAGTCGCGTACCGCGTCGCTGAGCCCGTGGTACGCCATCGGGCCGGCGAACTGCACATACAGCGGGTACGCCAGCAGCGCGCCGGCCAGCGCCGCGCAGACCGCCAGCCCGGCGCCGAGCGGACGCCACGCGGTCGTCCACCGCTCGCGCTGCTGCACCACCACGGCGATCAGGAACACGCCCAGCGCGAGCGCGGTGAAGAGCAGGATCTCCTCGTTGATGAACGCCTGCGCGGTGACCAGCAGCGCCAGCAGCACGCCGTCGCGCACCGGCCGGGTCGAGCGGGTCAGCACCAGCACCCGCCACACGATGAACGGCAGCAGGAACTGGCTGATGATGTTCGGATGCCAGTTGGCGTGCGACAGCATGGCCGGCGAGAACCCGCAGAACCAGGCCGCCACGGCGGCGGCCGGGCGGTGCCGGATCACGTGCCGGGACAGCACCCGGTACCAGGCGGCGGCGGTGCCGGCCAGGCCGAGCGTGACCAGCGTGACGAACGAGACCGCCGGTCCGAACAGGAGGGTCACCGGCACCATCGGGATGCCGAGCGCCAGGATGGCGGTGTTCGCCATCAGGTTGACGCCGTCGGGGTAGTTGAACTGCTCGGTGAAGAACGGGAACTCGCCGTGCAGCACCACCCGTACCGAGTGGGCCAGGAAGAACTGCACCTGCGCCGGGTCACTGCTGTAGAGCGCGGCCACCCGCCCGGCCGGGTCGGCCCAGATGCCGCTGGTCACCCAGATCGCGGCGAGCAGGAATCCGCCGTACACGATGAGGTCGATCCGGCGGCGGGTCCACCGCCACCGGCGCACGCGCCGCGCGCCCGGCGTGGCCGGCGCCTCGGGCTCGGCCGGCGGTTGCGGAGGTGTCGTGGTCGCCGGCTCCGGCTCGGCGACGGTGACCGGTGGTGGATCAAGGGTGACGGAGCGGTGGCCCGTCGGGGCGGCGGCGTCCGGCGTCGAGGCGCCGCGGGTCTCGGCAGGCGTCACAATCGGCGGAGTCTACCGGAGCCGGATATTGATACCCGAATCGCCCGTCACGTTCCGCAGTGGTCACTCGACCGAAAGGGTGAGCCGGGCGCGGCCGGGTGGCGGGCCGTCTCGTACCATGTGGGCTTCCGACCGACGACCGGCGAGGGGATCAGGGTGCTTTCAGCCCGCCGAAGCGCTACGACGGGCACCGCGCTGGCAGCTCTGCTGCTGGTCACCGCGGGTTGCGGACCGATCGCGGACCGGAAGCCGGCGGACCTGCGGGTCGGCTACGACAGCCTGGACGGCAACCTCGCGGTGTGGCCGCCGCGCGGCAGCCTGGCCGGCGACGCGGCGGCGACCGCCGCGATCACCACAGCGGTACGCGAGTGGCGCTCCCCGGTGGACGACCGGGTACACGTGCCCACCTCCGGCATCCTCTTCTCCGGTCAGGTGGCCGGCTCCGCGCTGGCGCTGGTCGCCGCCGATGTCCCCGGTGACGCCGCCTCCTGGCTGCTGCAACTCGACCGGGACGGGCAGCGCTGGCGGGTGGCCCACGCCACCGAGTACACCGATCCCGGCTACCTGGTCTACTCCGACGTGCTGCCGGTGCGCGACCCGGACGGCCGCCGCTACCTCACCTCGGCCCGCGTCGCACGCCTGCTCGGCCCCGACGGCAAGGCCGTCGCCAGCACCGACGGCGTCACCGAGCCGGTCGCCGTGCCGGACTGCCGGGCCGTCGAGCTGACCGCGGCGCTGCGGCCCACGACGTCACTGCCGCGCGGCAAGGCCGCGGACCGCGTCCTCGACCTGGGTACGGCCACCGAAGCGCCCCGCTACCCCCTGGTACGCGACGACACGGGCGCCGGGAAGCGCGCGCTGACCGGGCTGGACACCTGCGTGCTGGCCGGTGAGCGGGGCCCGTTCGGCAGTGTGCCGCGCCGCATCGGCGACCGGGACGCGCCCCGTTCCGCGCCGGAGTCCTGGCCGATGGCGAAGATCGCCACCCGTTCGCTCGGTTCGGTGGCGCTCGGCGACGGGGAGCCGGGCGAGTTGGAACAGTTGAGCTGGGACAGTCCCAGCGGGACGATGACCGCGGTGGTCTACCGGCCCGCGGACGGCGGCACGCCGGTGGTCTCCCCCGCCGACCGGTCCACCACGCTCCAGGCGTACCACCTGCCGATGCCCGGCCGGCCGCTGGCGGTGCTGAGCTGGCGTACGGGCGAGGTGTCGTTCTCCGCCCCGCCCGGCACCACCCGCCTGGTGGACCGTCCCGGCCTGGTGGTCGTCGAGCACACCGACCAGCGGCAGACGTTCAGCCTGGCCGGCACCGAGAAGACCTGGTACCGCTCCCTCCCCACCCCGTAACCCCCGCCCCGCCGCCCACCCCGTCGATCATGAACTTGACGGCGACAAACCGGACACCAATCCCCGCCAACCTCATGATCACCCCGGGCGCCCCCGCCCGGCGATCTTGCGGTTGCGGCCCTCCCTTATCGGGCGAAGCCGACATCAGGAGGGCCGCAAGTGCAAGATCGACGCGCAGACCGGGCGGCGCGCAGGAGAGCGGGGTCAGCTCTGGGCTCGGGCCCCGTTCGTGGCCGGGTCGACCGGGGTGGCGTCGAGGCTGGAGATCCAGCCGGTGACGTCGCGTGCCACGTCCTGCGCGGTGAGCCGCAGGTCGGCCAGGATCTGCGCGCGGCTGCCGTGCGGGTGCCAGTCGGCCGGCACGCCCATGTCCTTGACCGGTACGCGGACGTCCGCGTCGCGCATCGCCTGAGCCAGCGCGGAGCCGACGCCGCCGATGCGTACGCCGTCCTCCACGGTGACCACGAGCCGGTGCGCGGACGCCAGCTCGACCAGTTCGGCCGGCACCGGGCGCACCCAGCGCGGGTCGACCACAGTCACGCCGTACCCCTGCTCGGCGACCCGGGCGGCGACCTCGACACCGAGGCCGGCGAACGAGCCGACCGCCACCAGCAGCACGTCGGTACGCGCCGACTCGGCCAGCACGTCGACCGGGCCGACCCGGCGTACGGCCGGCAGGTCGGCGGCGACGGTGCCGGTCGGGAAGCGCAGGATGGTCGGGCCGTCGTCCACGGCGATCGCCTCGCGCAGCTCCTCACGCAGCGTGGCCGAGTCGCGGGGCGCGGCGATCCGCAGGCCGGGCACCACGCCGAAGACCGACATGTCCCAGATGCCGTAGTGGCTGGGCCCGTCCGGGCCGGTGATGCCGGCGCGGTCCAGCACGAACGTGACGGGCAGCTTGTGCATCGCCACGTCCAGCAGGACCTGGTCGAACGCGCGGTTGAGGAACGTGGCGTAGACCGCCACCACCGGATGCAACCCGCCCATGGCGAGGCCGGCGGCGGAGGTGGCGGCGTGCTGCTCGGCGATGCCCACGTCGTAGACCCGCTCCGGGTACTTGCGGGCGAGCGTGGCGATGCCGGTGGGCTCGGCCATGGCGGCGGTGATGCCGACCACGTCGGGCCGCTCGTCGGCGATCGCGACCAGCTCGTCGGCGAAGACGTTGGTCCACTTCACCGACGGCACGGCGAGCAGCTTGCCGGTCTCGGCGTCGAACGCGCCGGGGCCGTGCAGGCAGTCGGCCTCGTCGTCCTCGGCGGGACGGTAGCCGTAGCCCTTGCGGGTGACCGCGTGCACGATCACCGGGCCGCCGAAGTTCTTGGCCGCGCGCAGCGCCGCCTCGACGGCCGGCACGTCGTGGCCGTCGACCGGGCCGACGTACTTGATGCCGAGGTCCTCGAACATGGCCTGCGGGGCGACCGCGTCCTTGATGCCCTTCTTGACCGCGTGCAGCACCTCGTACATCGGCTTGCCGACGAACGGGGTGTTGCCCAGCGCGTCCTTGACCGTGTCGAGCACCTTCTCGTAGCCGGGGTTGAGCCGCAGCGACGACAGGTGGTCGGCGAGGCCACCGATGGTCGGCGAGTAGGACCGGCCGTTGTCGTTCACGACGATCACCAGCGGGTTGCCGGCGGTGGCGATGTTGTTCAGCGCCTCCCAGCACATGCCGCCGGTGAGCGCGCCGTCGCCGACCACGGCGACCACGGAGCGCTTCTCGCCGCGCAGCGCGTACGCCTTGGCGAGGCCGTCGGCGTACGACAGGGCGGTGGAGGCGTGCGAGTTCTCGATCAGGTCGTGCTCGCTCTCCGCCTGGCTGGGGTAGCCGGAGAGGCCACCGCGCTGGCGGAGCTTGTCGAAGCCCTCCTGCCGGCCGGTGAGGATCTTGTGTACGTACGCCTGGTGGCCGGTGTCGAAGAGGAGCCGGTCGCGGGGGGAGTCGAAGACCCGGTGCATCGCCAGGGTCAGCTCGACCACACCCAGGTTGGGGCCGACGTGGCCGCCGGTGCGGGAGACCTTGGCGATCAGGAAGTCACGGATCTCGGCGGCGAGGATGTCCAGCTGCTCGGCGGTCATCCGCTTCACGTCCTGCGGGCCGCGGACGGTGCCCAGCAGCCGACCGTGGTTGGCCGTGCCCTCTTCAACACTCATGACCGGAGAGTCTATCGGCCGCGCGACAGTCCGCAGCCCGGCCGTGCATCGACCCAGGTCAGGCGTCGACCACCAGCCGCCGGGGCGCGGGTGGGCGCGGCGCGGCGGCGGACGGGCCGGCCGGCGTCCAGGAGCCGAGCACGGTGGCCCGGGAAGCGCCGGTCACCGACGGCACCGCGCCCGGCAGGCCGTGCCAGGACAGCCAGCCGAGCAGCGCGAACGCGTACGCCTCCTTGGCCTGGGCGGGTACGCCCAGCTCGTCGGTGGTGCGCAGCCGCCAGCGTCCCACGCCCAGCGCGGCCAGCCGCGCCCGGAGTGTGGGATTGCGCACTCCCCCGCCGGCGGCCACCACCTCGGTGACCCGGTGCCGGTCGCAGGCGTCGGCCACCGTGCGGGCGGTCAGCTCGGTGAGCGTGGCCAGCACGTCGTCGGCGGCTACCGGCTCGCCGAGCGCGGCCAGCGCGGCGTCCAGGTAGCCGCCGTGGAACAGCTCCTTGCCGGTGGACTTGGGCGGCGGCGCGGCGTAGTACGGCTCGGCGAGCAGCCGGGCCAGCAGCGCCTCGTGCACCCGCCCGGCCGCGGCCCGCGCTCCGTCGACGTCGCAGGGCCGGTCCAGGAAGCGCCGGGCGGCGGCGTCCAGCAGCGCGTTGGCCGGGCCCACGTCGTACCCGAGGACGGGCGTGCCGGGCGCGACCACGGTGAGGTTCGCGATCCCGCCGAGATTCAACGCCGCTCGTGGGCCGGCAGCCGGGTCGAGCAGCAGCGCGTCGAACGCCGGGACCAGCGGCGCGCCCTGGCCGCCGGCCGCCACGTCCGCCGAGCGCAGGTCGTGCAGCACCGGTACGCCCACCCGGGCGGCCACCCGGGCCGGCGCGCCGAGCTGGAGCGTGCCGCGCACCCGGCCCGCCTCGACCCAGTGGAAGACCGTCTGCCCGGGCGACACGACCGCGTCGGCAGCGCCCCCGGCCAGCTCGACGCCGGCCGCCGCCGCCTCGGCGAACACCTCGCCGAGGCGGTTGTCCAGCCGGCAGACCGCCTCGATGGTGGTGGCCGCCGGGGGCAGCAGCGCGCCGATCTCGGCCCGCAGGTCGTCCGGGTACGCCAGTTCGCGGTGCCCGAGCGGCCGCAGCCGCAGCGTGTCGCCGGCGGCGGTGAACTCGGCGGCCACCACGTCCACGCCGTCGTAGGACGTGCCCGACATCAGCCCGACGATGCGCAAGGAAGGGCCCCTTCTTAACGGATCCGGTAGCAAAAGGGCCCCTTCTTAACGCGCAGGGCCGGGGCCGTGCGCGGGCAGGAACAGGCCGACCAGCTCCACGTGCTGGGTCATCGGGAACAGGTCGTACCCGCGCAACTCGGCCAGCCGCCACCCCGCCTCGCGGAACGTGCGGACGTCCCGGGCGAAGGCGGCCGGGTCGCACGCCACGTACGCGACCGCGCGCGGCCCGGCGGCCACCACGTCGCGGACCACCGGCGCGCCCGCGCCGGAGCGCGGCGGGTCGAGCACCACCAGGTCGACCGGGCCGGTGATCCGGCGCCGGGCCAGCGCGGTCTCCACCCGCGCCGCGACCACCTCGACGCCGCGCAGGTCGGCGAGGTTCTCCCGGGCCGCGGCCACGCCGTCCGGCGCGGACTCGACGAGCGTCACCCGGGCCCCGTCGACCCGTTCGGCGAGCGCGGCGGCGAACAGCCCGGCGCCGCCGTACAGGTCCCAGGCCGTCTCGCCCGGTTGCGGGTCGAGCAGGTCGAGCACCGCGCCGGTCAGCGCGTCCGCCGCCGCCGGGTGCACCTGCCAGAACCCGGAGGCGGGCAGCGTGAAGGACCGCCCGGCCGCCGTCTCCCGGACCCGCTCCGGCCCGCTCACCGCCGTCGGAACCCCCTCGGCGTACGCGACCACGGCGACGTCCCCGCCGGTGCTGGCGACGGTCTCCACCGCGTCGGCGTCGGGCCAGCGGGCGCCGGTCGGCGGGAGCACCGGCAGCTCTTGGATCGCCGGGTGCGCGATCAGGCACCGCTCGATCGGCACCACCTCGTGCGAGCGGTGCTTGAGCAGCCCGGCCCGCCCGGCCGCGTCGACCGCGTACCGGACCCGGGAACGCCAGCCCAGCGGCCCGCCGGGCAGCGCCTCGACGCGTACGCCGAGCGCGTCGATCTGCTCCGCGGTGAGGCCGCCCAGCCGGGTGAGCTGCTCGCGCACCACGGCGAGCTTCCAGTCGAGCTGGGCGGCCGGGGCGACGTGCTGGAGGTCGCAGCCGCCGCACCGGCCCGGCCGGGCGTACGGGCACGGCGGGGTGACCCGGTCCGGTGCGGCGTCCAGGATCTCCACCGCGTCGGCGCGGGCGAAGCCCCGGTGCAGCTCGGTCACCTCGGCGATCACCCGCTCGCCGGGCAGCGCGTGCCGGACGAAGACCACCTGCCCGCCGACGCGGGCCACGCAGTGCCCGCCCGGCGCGACCGCGTCGACTGTCAGCTCGACCCGCTCGGCCTCCTCCAGCCCGGGGCGTTCCGCCGTCGGCACCGGACCGGGACGCTCGTCGGCGCTCACGGCCGCTCCTCCCGCTCGGCGGAGGGCGCGGACGGCGTGGAGGGCGCGGACGGCGCGGACGGGGTGGACGCCACCGGCGGCGGCAGCGTGCTCTGCGGCGCCACCCGGGGGCCGCGCGCCGGACCCCGGCTGAGCGTGGCGTCCAGCCGGTCCAGGTTCTTGCTGGCGGTGGAGGCGAGCTGCCACGGCACGCTCGTCACCATCACGCCCGGCTCGAACAGCAGCCGCCCCTTGAGCCGCAGCGCGCTCTGGTTGTGCAGCAGGTTCTCCCACCAGCGCCCCACCACGTACTCGGGAATGAAGACGGTGACCACGTCGCGCGGCGACTCCCGGCGCACCGACGCGACGAAGTTGAGGATCGGCCGGGTGATCTCCCGGTACGGGGAGTCGATCACGGTGAGCGGCACCGGCAGCTCGCGGCGCTCCCAGTCGGCCTGCAGTTCCCGGGTGTCCTGCTCGTCCACGTTCACGGTGACCGCGGTGAGCGTGTCCGGCCGGGTCGCCCGCGCGTACGCGACCGCCCGCAGCGTCGGCTTGTGCAGCTTGCTGACCAGCACGATGGCGTGGTTGCGGGCGGGCAGCACGCCCCGCTGCTCGGTCGGCTCCAGCTCCTCCGCGACCCGGTCGTAGTGCCGGCGGATGCCGAGCATCACCACGTACATCACCGCCATCGCGACGATCGCGATCCACGCCCCGAGCAGGAACTTCGTGGCCAGCACGATGACCAGCACCACGCCGGTCATCACCATGCCGAACGTGTTGATCGCCCGGGAGCGCAGCATCCGGCGGCGCGCCTCCGGGTCCCGCTCGTTGCGAAGGTGCCGGTTCCAGTGCCGGATCATGCCGGCCTGGGAGAGCGTGAACGAGACGAACACCCCGACGATGTAGAGCTGGATGAGCTTGGTCACCTCGGCCTGGAAGCCGATGATCAGCACCACCGCGAAGACGGCCAGGAAGAGGATGCCGTTGGAGAACGCCAGCCGGTCGCCTCGGGTGTGCAGCTGGCGCGGCAGGTAGCGGTCCTGCGCCAGGATCGAGCCGAGCACCGGGAAGCCGTTGAAGGCGGTGTTGGCGGCCAGGAACAGGATCAGCGCGGTCATCCCGGCGACCACGTAGAGCAGCACCGAGCCGCCGCCGAACACGGTCTCCCCGAGCTGCACGGTCACCGTCTTCTGCACGTAGTCGACCGGGCCGGAGACGATCTGCGTCCTCGGGTCCTCGACGAACTGCAGGCCGGTGAGCCGGGACAGCCAGATGATGCCGACCAGCATGGTGACCGCGATGCCGCCGAGCAACAGCAGCGTGGTCGCCGCGTTCTTCGACTTCGGGGCCTTGAAGGCGGGTACGCCGTTGGAGATCGCCTCCACGCCGGTGAGCGCCGCGCAGCCCGACGAGAACGTGCGCAGCAGCAGGAACACCAGCGCGAACCCGGTGACGCTGTGCTCGGCCTGGATCTCCAGGCCGGCGCTCGGCGCGCGCAGGTCGTCGCCGAGCACGAAGACGCGGACCAGCCCCGTCAGCAGCATGCCGCCGATGACGATCACGAAGCCGTACGTGGGGATGGCGAAGGCGGTGCCGGACTCGCGCAGGCCGCGCAGGTTGATCGCGGTGAGCAGCACCACCGCGCTGACCGCGATGAGCACCTTGTGGGTGGCCACGAACGGCACCACCGAGCCGAGGTTCGCCACGCCGGAGGAGACCGAGACGGCGACGGTGAGCACGTAGTCGACGAGCAGCGCGCTCGCCACCGCCAGGCCGGCCTTGGGACCGAGGTTGACCGTCGCGACCTCGTAGTCGCCGCCGCCGGAGGGGTAGGCGTGCACGTTCTGCCGGTAGCTCGCCACCACCGTCAGCATGACCACGACCACCGCGAGCGCGACCCACGGCGAGAAGAAGAACGCCGAGGCGCCGGCGATGGACAGCGTCAGGAGGATCTCGTCCGGCGCGTACGCCACGCTGGAGAGCGCGTCGGAGGCGAAGACCGGCAACGCGATGCGCTTCGGCAGCAGCGTGTGCTGCAGGCGGTCGGACCGGAACGGTCGACCGAGGAGGAGTCGCTTCAGCAGCGAGGTGGGTCGGGCCACAACCGCCAAGCGTACGACCACCTGGTGCCGGGCGCGGGGGTGGTCGATCTCCGGCCTGCGCGCCCGCGCGGTACGGTTCGGTCCCCCGTCCCCTGGAGGGACGTGGCAGGCTCGCAGGCGACGGGTCGGCGGGCGGCGCCGTGGGAGGAGCGGACACCGTGCATGTGGTGATCATGGGCTGCGGCCGGGTCGGGTCGACCCTGGCCCACAGCCTGGAGTCGCGCGGCCACTCGGTGGCGGTGATCGACCAGGACGCGGACGCGTTCCGCCGTCTCGGGCCGGACTTCGCCGGCATCACGGTGACCGGCGCGGGCTTCGACGGTGAGGTGCTGCGCCAGGCCGGCATCGAGCGGGCCGACGCGTTCGCGGCGGTCTCCAGCGGTGACAACTCCAACATCATCTCGGCCCGGCTGGCGCGGGAGACGTTCGGCGTGTCCCGGGTCGCGGCCCGCATCTACGACCAGCGCCGGGCGCAGGTCTACGAGCGGCTGGGCATCCCCACCGTGGCGACCGTCCGGTGGACGGCCGACCGGATGCTGCGCCACCTGGTCCCCGAGGGCAACGTGGAGATCTTCCGCGACCCGACCAGCACCGTGTCGATCATGGAGGTGCCGGTGCACAAGGACTGGATCGGCCGGCCGCTGCGGCAGCTGGAGCAGGCCGCCGGCGCCCGGGTGGCCTACCTGAACCGGTTCGGCATCGGCACCCTGCCCACCGCCTCCACCGTGGTGCAGGAGGGCGACCAGGTCTTCATGCTGGTGACCGACGACATCAACGGCCCGGTCACGTCGGTGGCGGCGGCGCCGCCGGAAGGGGGGCACTGAGCCATGCGGATCGCCATCGCCGGCGCCGGCAACGTGGGCCGCTCGATCGCCCAGGAGCTGATCGACAACGGCCACCAGGTGATGCTGATCGAGCGGCAGCCGAAGATGCTGCGGCCCGACCGGGTGCCCGCCGCCGACTGGGTGCTCGCCGACGCGTGCGAGCTCGCCAGCCTGGAGGAGGCCGACGTGGCCGGGTGCGACGTGGTCGTCGCGGCCACCGGCGACGACAAGGTCAACCTCGTGGTGTCGCTGCTGGCCAAGACCGAGTTCGCGGTGCCCCGCGTGGTGGCCCGGGTCAACCGGGCGGAGAACGAGTGGCTGTTCACCGAGCAGTGGGGCGTCGACGTCGCGGTCAGCAAGCCGCGCGTGATGGCGGCGCTGGTCGAGGAGGCGGTCACCGTCGGCGACCTGGTCCGGCTGATGACGTTCCGGCAGGGCGAGGCGAACCTGGTCGAGATCACCCTGCCGCCGACCGCGCCCTACGTGGGGCAGGCGATCCACGCGGTGCCGATCCCCCGGGACGCGGCGCTGGTGGCGATCGTGCGCGGCAAGCGGGTGCTGGTGCCCACCCCGGACGACCCGATCGAGGCCGGCGACGAGCTGGTGTTCGTCTGCACCGCCGCGGTGGAGGACGACGTGCGCGCGGTGATCCTCGGCCCGGCCAGCGCGGACCGCCACCGTTCCTGAAGCGGCCTCAGGCGCCCGGCAGCGGGGTGGGCGCGCCCTCCCGGGTGACCCGGCGCACCACCCAGACGGTGATCAGCAGCAGCAGCGCGTACGGCGGGTAGCCCAGCGCGAGCCGGGCCACGCCCAGCGCGGTGTCCTGGTGGGCCAGGTAGAGCCCGGCCTGTACGCCGACCTTGGCCAGCCACACCACGCCCCACAGCACGGTGAGCTGGGTGAAGGTGCGGACCAGCCTGGGGTCGTCGCGCCACTCGGAGCGGCCCTTGGCGACCAGCACCGACCAGATCCAGCCGACCAGCGGCTGCCGGATCGCGGCCGAGAGCAGCAGCGCCAGGCCGTAGCCGATGCCGTAGAGGATGCCGGGCAGGTAGAAGTCGCGCTCGTCGCCGGTACGCAGGGCCAGCAGCGCGCCGATGCCGACGCCGAACAGGCCGTTCACCGCGTGCCGCACCGGCTTGCGCTGGGCCAGCCGCAGGCCGGCGATCAGCAGCGCCACCGCTACCGAGGCGTACACGGCGGGGCGCAGCTCGCCGATCACGTTGGCGACCACGAAGACCACCACCGGGATGCTCGACTCGACCAGCCCGCGCCATCCGCCGAGCTGGTCGGCCATCTGCTCGGCGAGGCTGGGCAGCCGCTCCTCGTCCTGCGGGCCGAGACCCGACGGGGTGTGCTGCTGTCCGGTCGTCACTTCGGCGACTCCAGCTCGTAGTACGGGTTGTAGATCACCTTGCGGTCGTCACGCACCGCCACCCGGCCGCGCGCGGTCAGGTGCCGGCCCGGCTCGATCCCGGCGATGTGCCGACGGCCCAGCCAGACCAGCGTGACGACGTCGGTGCCGTCGTAGAGGTCCGCCTCCAGCGTGGGCAGGTTCGTCCGCGGCGTGTAGACGACGGTGCGCAGCCGCCCGGCCACCGACACCACCTGGCCCCTGTTGCACTGGCGGGCCGGCGTGCCGCCGGACTCGGCGCTCTCCCGGCGCAGCTCCTGCGCCTCGATCTCGGCCTCGCTGGCGGTGAGCCGGTGCAGGAGCCGCCGCAGCGACCCCCGGCTCTCGTCGGTCGTCATGACCTCCGCGTCACCCTCTCCACAGCGGGGCCCCGCTGGTGGCGGAACCGTCCCGCCAGCGTACGCCGACACGGCCCGCCGGCGGGAGCGCCGTGGTACGCGTACCGCCGCCCGGGACGCCGGCACGCCGCGGGCCCGGCGCCGTTCGACGCCGGGCCCGGGCACGTGTGGATCAGACCTCCTGCTGCTCGGCGGCGGCCTGCTGCTCGGCGACCTCGCGGGGCAGCCGCAGCGGCAGCGGCTCGCGCACCGGCTTGGCCTCCTGCCCGCGGTCAACCACCAGGCCGTCCAGGCAGGCCGTCAGCGGCCCGGCGGTGGCCGCCTCGGTGGCCGCGAGGCCCTGGAAGACGCCGCGCACCATCCAGCGCGGGCCGTCGATGCCGACGAAGCGCAGGTCGGTCGGGCCGTCCGGGGTACGCACCCGGGCGCGCAGCTCGGGACCGCGCTCCCCGTCGACCTCCTGGACGGTGGCGCCGTCGGCGACGAGCGACTGGCGGATCTCCTCGCGCACCTCGTCCCAGATGCCCTCGGAGCGGGGCGCGGCGAAGACGCCGAGCTGCAGCGCGCTCTGCCCGTGCACCAGCACCACCTGCTGGATCACGCCCTGCGGGTCGGCCTGGACGCGCACCTCCACGTCCGGCACCGCCGGGATCTGGAGGCTGCCCAGGTCGAGCCGGGGCGCGTCGGGGGCCTCGCTGACGTCGTACGGCCCGCGGTCCGGCGCCGACGGGGTCTCCTCGGCGTCGAGGACCCCATTGTCACGCGCCTCGTCGGCCCGCTTCCGGGAGAAGATCACTGCGTCCACCCTCCGCTGTTCGCACTCACCCTGCCACCTCTTCGCTCTGCCCGCCGGACGGCGCCGGGACCAGGCCGGCGTGCCCACCGGTGGACCCGTGCCCGCCCGTGCCACGCCGGGACGCGGGCAGCTCGGCCACCGGCCGGAACTCGGCCCGGGCGACCCGCTGGACCACCAGTTGCGCGATGCGGTCGCCCCGGCTGATCTTGGCTGGCGTGTCCCGATCGTGGTTGATCAGGTTGACCAGGATCTCACCCCGGTAGCCGGCGTCGACCGTACCGGGCGCGTTGAGAACCGTCACGCCGAGCCTCGCCGCCAGACCGGATCGGGGGTGGACCAGCCCGACGTACCCGTCGGGCAGCGCCACCGACACGCCGGTGGGCACCAGGGCCCGGCCGCCGGGGGGCAGCTCGACGTCCGCGGCGGCCACCAGGTCCGCGCCGGCATCACCGGGATGGGCGTACGCCGGCAGCGGCAGCTCCGGGTCGAGCAGTCGCACGGGCACGGGTACGACGTCTGTCACGGTCATCCTCTTCCGTCCGGTCCTGCGGGGGTGCCCTGTCATCCTGCCGGTTGCCGGGCCCGCGACGCGCCGTACCCTCGTCAGTGTGCGTCAGTCGTCATCTCCGGCCGCGCCGCCGGCCACCGCCGCGCCGTACGCGGAGCGCCTCGGCCTGCCCTGGTGGGCCTGGCCGCTCGGGCTGGCCGCGGCCGCGCTGCTCGCGGTCGAACTGTGGATGGGCGCGACCGGCGTCCGCGCCTGGCTGCCGTTCGTGCTGCTGATCCCCGCCGCGGTGGCCGCCCTGTGGTGGCTGGGCCGGATCCGGGTCGAGGTGCGCGACGGCGAGCTGCGGGTGGACGACGCCCACCTCCCGGTGCGGTACGTCGCGGACGTGGTGCCGCTGGACGCTGCCGGCCGGCGCGAGGTGCTCGGCGTCGGCTCCGACCCGCTGGCCTTCGTGGTGCAGCGTCCGTGGATCGACGGCGCCGTGCAGGTGGTGCTGGACGACCCGGAGGACCCGACCCCGTTCTGGGTGGTCAGCACCCGGCACCCGGTCCAGCTGGCGGCCGCCGTCCTGGCCGCCCGCGACGCGGCCTGATCCGACGCCGCCCCGAGGCGGCCTGACCCGACGCCGCCCGCGAACGGCCGGTCCGACGCCGGTCAGGACGGCTTGTCCGGCAGTGCCCGGGCGGTCCGCCGCAGGTCCTTGCGCAGTTGCTCGCCGAGCGCGCGGGTGGCCCGGCGGTTGAGGTAGCCGGCCACGGCGGCGCCGGTCAGGAACGGCCCGAGCGTGGTGAGGTTGCGCCCGAATCGGCGCATCAGACTGTCCCGCAGCTCGCGGCGGGCGGCGGTGCCGAGCACCGCGCTCACTCCGACGCCCGGCATCATCGGGTTGACCCCGCGCTGGGTGGCCCAGGACTGCACCAGCGACACCGCGCGGCCGGTGCCGCCGGCCGGCAGCGGCACCCGGTGGACCTCGTGCAGCTCGCCGATGAGTTTCAGCTCGATCGCCACCACCGCGACCGTCTCGGCGGCCAGCAGGACGGGGGCGGAGAGCAGCGTGGGCGTCACCGCCCACTCGACAGCTGCCACTCCGCCGCCGGCCGCGCCGACCCCGGCGGTGGCCCGGGACGCGTTGCGGACCAGCCGGTCGGCGAGCGCGTCGTCGTCCAGGCCGGGGAAGTGCCGCCGCAGCGTGGCGAGGTCGCGGATCGGCACGTGCGGGGCGATCTCGGCGACCGTGTCGGTCATCCAGCGCACCGCCGCCCGCGGCTTGAACAGGTCGGTGATCCCCCGGGCGCGGGCCTGCCCGACCAGCCGGGTCAGCAGTTGCCGCCGGCGGGCCGGGGCGATGTCGTCGGCGGTCAGGGCGGCGACCGTCGCGCCGAGTTCCCCGGCGTCCGCGCCCGGCTCACCGGACGTCGAACCGGAGCCGGTAGTGGCCGCCGTCGCGGCGAGTTCGGTGGAGGCCGGCGGCACGGTGGAGCCGCCAGGTGCGGGCACGGCGGAGCCGGTCGGTGTCGCATCCGGCCCGGTCGGTGCCGGTCTCGCCGCTGGAGCCGGGCTCCGGTCGGCGCCGGTCCCCTCGCTGCGCTCGCTCACCCGTCCGCCCTCCTTGCTCCGCGCGGCGTGGCAGCCGCCCGTAACGAGTCAAGCAGCAACCGGCCACCGGCGCACGGCGGCGGCTCGAACAGCGGCGGCCCCGTCGAGGAGGCCGCCGCCGGTGTCCCCGGTCGGGATCAGACGCACTCGCGGCAGATCAGGTCGCCGTTGCGCTCGACCGCCAGCTGGCTGCGGTGGTGGACCAGGAAGCAGCGGGCGCACCGGAACTCGTCCTGCTGCATCGGAAGGACCTTGACCGTGAGCTCCTCGTCGGCCAGGTCGGCGCCGGGCAGCTCGAAGCTCTCGGCCACCTCGGCCTCGTCGACGTCCACGGCGCCCGACTGTGAGTCGACCCGCCGGGCCTTGAGCTCTTCGAGGCTGTCCTCGCCGAGGTCGACCTCGTCGCGACGCGGGGCGTCGTAGTCGGTGGCCATCGGTTTCACTCTCCAATATCGATATTGTCGCTGCCGGTTGTAACGCCGGACGACGCCGTTTCGGTTCCCCTGACCGGCCACCATCTCTGTCGGGCACCCGACCCGACGAGCGGTGGGCCGGGCTCGCCGGTGCGAAATGCCCCCGGTGAGCGCGGAACCTTACCCCCCTGTGGGCGAGGCATGTATACCGCCCTCGCGGGGGAGATGTACGCCTCGGCGCCCGAAGTTGTTCCCAATGTGACTCAGGCGACACGAAGATAGGGGTAGTCCTACCGGTTCACCGCGTGGCGCGCCGGTATGTCGGACTGTTTCCACGCCTGAGCCGGACAACGGTTAACCTCAGCGGCGTACTGGACGGCCGACCGGTCGCGGCCCGACCGCGTCGCCCGCCACCACCCAATCACTGTCCGGGGAGCGCCCAGGATGAGTTTTGCGCGAGTGCGGGCACTCGTTGTCGTCGGACTGCTGGCGGTCGTCGCCCTGGTCGTCGTGGTCGTCGCCGTGTTGAAGGACAGTCAGGGCACAGCCGGTACGGCGGCCGCCTGCCCGGACGGCTGGCCGCTGGTCGACCTGCGGCTGCGGGAGCAGAAGGACGTCAAGATCAACGTCTACAACGCCACCGACGAGGCCGGCCGGGCCGGCAGCGTCGCGGACGACTTCCGCAACCGCAAGTTCCAGGTCAAGAAGGTCGGCAACGAGAAGAAGGCGTTCGACGGCGTGGCCGAGTTGCGGTTCGGGCCCAACGCCGTGGGGTCGGCGCACCTGCTGCGCGCGTACTTCCTGAACGAGGCCAGCCAGAAGTTCGACGCGAACCGCAAGGACGACGTGGTCGACGTGGTCCTGGGCAACCAGTTCCAGCAGCTCGCCACCACCACCGAGGTCAACCAGTCGCTCGGCGACCTGGGCGCCCCGCAGGCGCCGCCGGAGACCTGCCCGAAGCCGGTCGAGAAGTAGGCGGCCGGCGGCCCGACGACGCAGGGCGGTCCTCCTCCGGGAGGGCCGCCCTGTCGCGTGTGCGGGTCAGGTCACGGCCCGCCGGAGGCGTCCAGGTCGACCAGCCGGGCGTGCAGCGGCCCGTGCAGCGCTGGCGGCGCGGCGAGCACCAGGTCCGGTCCGGCCGGGCGGCCGGACAGGCCGGTCACCAGCAGCCCGGCCTCCCGGGCGACCAGCCCGCCGGCGGCCAGGTCCCAGTCGGCCAGGCCCTTCTCGTAGTACGCATCCACCCGCCCCTCGGCGGCCAGGCAGAGGTCGAGCGCGGCGGCGCCCATCCGGCGGATGTCCCGGATGTGCGGGATCAGCTCCGTCACCACCCGCGCCTGGTGGGCCCGGCGGCCGGCGTCGTAGCCGAAGCCGGTGGCCACGAGCGCCTGGCCGAGATCGGTCGCGGTCGAGCCGCTCAGCCGCTGCCCGTCGCGCCAGGCGCCGCCGCCGAGCGTCGCGGTCCACTCCTCGCCGGTGACGACGTTGCGGACCACCCCGGCGACCACCTCGCCGGCCACCTCAGCGGCCAGCGAGACCGCGCAGTAGGGCAGCCCGTACAGGTAGTTGACGGTGCCGTCGATCGGGTCGAGGATCCAGCGCACCCCGTCGGCGCCGGCGGGGCCGGTCTCCCCCGCGCCGTACTCCTCGCCCAGCACCGCGTCGCCCGGCCGCCGCTGCCCCAGCGCGGCCAGCACCTGCCGCTCCACCGCCCGGTCGGCGGCGGTGACCACGTCGGTCACCGTGCTCTTCGTCGCGGCCACCGAGACACCCTCGACCCGCATCCGGTACGCGGTGGCGGCGGCCTCCCGGGCCACCTCGACCGCGATCGTGAGCAACTCCCGCGCCGTAGGCGTCGCGGTGATCATGTTTGTCCCCTTCCCGCACGATCGGGACCGGCCCACCCGTGCGCGGGTATCATCCTTACAAAGTCCACATCTGCGCCGATTCGGCGGTCCCGGACCGCCGGTCCGCCGTGCGGCGCGGGATGATCGCGGCAGACGGCGTTACAATTCACCCTGCCCACGCGCCACGGACCGCCAGCGACCGGACGGCCCGGGACACGGGGGTCCTCAACGACTCGCCCGGCACGGCCGTCCCATGCTGCGCCGGACGACCCGGCCGTGCTCGCTCTTTTCGCCTCCGGAAGGTCTTCGTGACAGATCCCCGCCAGACCGGCGCCGACGTTCGCTCGCTCACCGACACCCTGATCGCCCACGCGCAGAGCGCCGGCGGTCAGCTCACGTCGGCCCAGCTCGCGCGCACCGTCGAGTCCGCTGAGGTGACCCCGGCCCAGGCCAAGAAGATCCTCCGCGCGCTCTCCGAGGCGGGCGTGACGGTGGTGGTGGACGGCTCGGCGAGCACCCGCCGCCGCGTCGCCGCCGCCCGGTCCGCCACCCCGGCCTCCCGCGCGACCACCGCCAAGACCACGAAGAAGGCCGCCGCGCCCGCCCCGAAGCAGGCGCCGGCCGCCGAGGAGGCGCCCGCCGCCCCGGCCCCCCGGAAGGCGACCGCGCGCAAGGCCACCACGGCCGACGTCGCCAAGGCCGCCGCCCCGGCGAAGGCCACCAAGGCGACCCGCGCCACCAAGGCCACGGTGGCCGCCAAGACCGCCGCGGCGAAGCCGGGGAAGGCCGGCGGCAAGGCGGAGGGCCCCGACGGCGAGATCGACCCGGAGGAGCTGGCCGCCGAGATCGAGGACGTGGTGGTCGAGGAGCCGGCCGAGCTGACCCAGGCCGCCGAGGCCGACGCGGCCAGCTCCGCCACCGACAACGACTTCGAGTGGGACGACGAGGAGTCCGAGGCGCTCAAGCAGGCGCGCCGGGACGCCGAGCTGACCGCCTCCGCCGACTCCGTGCGGGCGTACCTCAAGCAGATCGGCAAGGTTCCGCTGCTCAACGCCGAGCAGGAGGTCGAGCTGGCCAAGCGGATCGAGGCCGGCCTCTACGCCGCCGAGCGGCTGCGCGCCGCCGACGAGGGCGAGGAGAAGCTGGTCCGCGACCTGCAGCGCGACCTGATGTGGATCTCCCGGGACGGCGAGCGCGCCAAGAACCACCTGCTGGAGGCCAACCTCCGCCTGGTGGTCTCGCTGGCCAAGCGCTACACCGGGCGCGGCATGGCCTTCCTCGACCTCATCCAGGAAGGCAACCTCGGCCTCATCCGCGCCGTCGAGAAGTTCGACTACACCAAGGGCTACAAGTTCTCCACCTACGCCACCTGGTGGATCCGCCAGGCCATCACCCGCGCCATGGCCGACCAGGCCCGCACCATCCGCATCCCCGTGCACATGGTCGAGGTGATCAACAAGCTCGGCCGGATCCAGCGCGAGCTGCTCCAGGACCTGGGCCGCGAGCCCACCCCGGAGGAGCTGGCCAAGGAGATGGACATCACACCGGAGAAGGTGCTGGAGATCCAGCAGTACGCCCGGGAGCCCATCTCGCTCGACCAGACCATCGGTGACGAGGGTGACAGCCAGCTCGGCGACTTCATCGAGGACTCCGAGGCGGTCGTCGCCGTCGACGCGGTGTCGTTCTCGCTGCTGCAGGACCAGCTCCAGCAGGTCCTCCAGACGCTGTCCGAGCGTGAGGCGGGCGTGGTGCGCCTGCGCTTCGGCCTCACCGACGGTCAGCCGCGCACCCTGGACGAGATCGGCCAGGTGTACGGCGTGACCCGGGAACGCATCCGGCAGATCGAATCGAAGACCATGTCCAAGTTGCGGCACCCCTCGCGTTCCCAGGTGCTCCGCGACTACCTGGACTGACCGCGTACGTCAACAATTCGTGCCGGTTTGATCACCAGCCGTAGAACACTCATCAGTGATCGATCGGTTGCCTGTTTGTGATCGTTGACGTGGCACCCTTGGTGCACGGCACACTGTCCCCCACGCCATGTGTGACCTCGGTCCCCCGCGGGCACACAGGGAAGGCAGGGCCCGAGATGGGTGTTGCACGATAGGTGAGCAACCGAAGAGAGTGTTCATCGGTGACGACCAGAGGAGGAAGGCGATGACCCCGACCCTCACGCCGCCGCCCGAGACGGTGAGCCCCCCGGCCGCCGATGAACGGTGCGACCGCTGCAATGCTGCCGGCAAGCTCCGGATCACTCTGGCGGGTGGGAGTGAGCTGGTGTTCTGTGGGCACCACGCGAACAAGTACGCGGAGGATCTCGTGAAGATCACCGTGCGCTACGCGTCGGACCCGGAGTTCAGCTGGCGTGGCGCCGATCTCATGGCGAACTGAGGTCCGACAGGAAATCCACATCACGACATAACCGGCCGGAGGCACCCACACGGGTCGCCTCCGGCCGGTTTTTCGTGCCGGTGCCGCCTGCGCTGCCCGGTGTTAAGAAGGGGCCCCTGCTCTACCGGAGGCGTTAACAGGGGGCCCTTCCTTACAGGGTCTGCACGGTGGCGATGCGCTCTTCGAGCTGCTCGATCGTCGCCTGCGCGCTGGGTGGGCCGCCGCAGATCCGGCGCAGCTCGGCGTGGATCTTGCCGTGCGGCTGGCCGGTGTGGTGGTGCCGGGCGGCCACCAGAGCGTTCAGCTGCCGCCGTAGCGCCACCCGGCGCTGGGCGGCACTCATCGGTGGGGGCGCCGCCGCCGGGGCCGCAGCGGCCGGCTCAGCGGTCCGCTGGGCGGCCCGGCGCTTCTGCGCGGCGAGCTGCTCGGCCTGCCGCTTGGTCAGCAGCAGCGAGACCTGGTCGGCGGTGAGCAGACCGGGCAGGCCGAGATATTCCTCCTCCTCCGGCGTACCGGCCTGGGCGGCGGTGCCGAACGACGCGCCGTCGAAGATGACCTGGTCCAGCTCGGCGGTCGCGGAGAGCGCGGCGAAGCGCTTCTCCAGCTCGCCGCTGGCGCCGTCGTCGCGCTGGGCGCGCTCCAACAGGTCGTCGTCGAAGCCCTCGCGGTCCTTCGGCTTGCCGAGCACGTGGTCCCGCTCGGCCTCCATCTCGCTCGCCAGTCCCAGCAGGTGCGGCACGCTGGGCAGGAACACCGACGCGGTCTCGCCGGGGCGGCGGGCCCGGACGAACCGGCCGATCGCCTGCGCGAAGTACAGCGGGGTGCTGGCGCTGGTCGCGTACACGCCGACCGCGAGCCGGGGGATGTCGACGCCCTCGGACACCATCCGCACCGCTACCAGCCACCGTTGCTGCGAGGCGGCGAACGTCGCGATCCGCGCGGACGCGCCCTGGTCGTCGGAGAGCACCACGGCGGCCTTCTCACCGGTCACCTGCTCCAGCAGCTTCGCGTACGCGCGTGCCACCTGCTGGTCGCTGGCGATGACCAGGCCGCCCGCGTCGGGCATGCCGTTGTCGCGCAGCACGCTGAGCCGGGCGTCGGCGGCGCGCAGCACCTGCGGCATCCAGTCGCCGGCCGGGTCCAGCGCGGTACGCCACGCCTGGGCGATCAGGTCCTGCGTCATCGGCTCGCCGAGGCGGGCCGCCAGTTCCTCACCGGCGTTGGTGCGCCACCGGGTCTCCCCCGAGTACGCCAGGAACAGCACCGGCCGGACCACGCCCTCGCGCAGCGCGTCGGAGTAGCCGTAGACCGAGTCGGCGCGGGAGCGCAGCAGCCCGTCGCCGCCGCGCTCGTAGCTGACGAACGGGATCGGATTGTCGTCGGAGCGGAACGGCGTGCCGGTGAGCATCAGCCGGCGTACCGCGGGCTCGAAGGCCGCCTTGACGCCGTCGCCCCAGGTACGCGAGTCGCCGGCATGGTGGATCTCGTCGAGGATGACCAGCGTGCGTCGGGTCATGGTGCGCCGCCGGTGCACCTGCGGCGCCATGCCCACCTGCGCGTACGTGACCACCGCGCCGTGGAAGTCGGCGGCGGAGTGCAGGTCGGCGTTGCGGAACGCGGCGTCGAGCTGGATGCCGACCCGGGCGGCGGCCTGCGCCCACTGGGTCTTCAGGTGCTCGGTCGGCGCGACCACGGTGACCGCCTCGACGGTGCCGTCGGCGAGCAGCTCGGCGGCGATGCGCAGCGCGAACGTGGTCTTACCGGCGCCGGGCGTGGCGACCGCGGTGAAGTCCTCGGTCCGGCGGCGCAGGTATTCCACGAGCGCCTTGCGTTGCCAGGCGCGCAGGGGCGGGAACGTGTCGAGCGCCGGCATCCGCGGTGGCACGCGTAGCTCCTCTCCGCCGCGGACGGCGGCGGGCCCGACCGGGGCCACGGGAGCCGCCGCCCATGAAAACGCCCTCGCGCATCCGGTGCCGCGAAGGCGGACTCAGCATAACCAGCGCGGGCCGTACGCCCCACTCGACGCCACGCCTGTCACATCCGCCCACCCCGGTGGGAAGCGGGTCAGGGCAGTGGTCCCCGGGTGCCGGTGCGCGGCGGCCGCAGCGTCGCCACCGGCGCGGACCAGCGTCGGCGCAGCGCGATCAGGCGCAGCCCGAACACGAGCAGGGCGGCGGCGGTGAGCGGCACGGCGGTCGCCTGTCCGGACGCCGACAGCAGCGCCACGGTGACCGCGCCGGCGAGCGCGGCGAGGGCGTAGATCTCCCGGCGCAGCACCACCGGGATCTCGCCGGTGAGCAGGTCGCGGCCCAGCCCGCCACCGATCGCGGTGAGCATGCCGATCATGCAGGCGCCGACCGGGGGCACGGCGGCGTCGAGGGCCTTGAGCGTGCCGATGACGGTGAACAGGCCGAGGCCGGCGGCGTCGAGCACCAGCACCGTGGTGCGCAGCCGGGCGAGCTGCGGGTGAAGCCAGAAGACGGCGGCGGCGGTGACGGACGCGGTGGCGGCGTACCGCCAGTCGGCGAACGCCAGCGGGGGCACCTCGTCGATCGCCAGGTCACGGAAGATTCCTCCGCCGAGCGCGGCGACCACGCCGACGAAGACGACGCCGAACAGGTCGAGCCGTTTCGCCACCGCCGCGGAGGCGCCGGAGGCGGCGAAGACCGCCACGCCGGTGAGGTCGGCGACAAGCAGGGCGGTGGAGGTGGTCACCGCCGCAGGTTACGTCGAGGGGCGGCGGAGCCGCCCGCTGTCACTCGGCGTACGAGTCGTAGATCTCCTTGCACTTCGGGCACACCGGCGAGCCGGGCTTGGCCGCCTTGGTGACCGGGAACGTCTCGCCGCAGAGCGCGACCACGAAGGTGCCCATGACGGCACTCTCAGCGATCTTCTCCTTACGGACGTAGTGGAACATCTCCGGACCAGTGTCCGCGTCCTTCAGCTCGGGACGCTCGAGAACCTCTGTGCTCACGACTCCACCTCCGGCGTTCCAGTTTTCCAGGTCGGTCCGTCCTGGTCCACCTGGGCCCCGGGCGGGAGCGGGCCGTACGGTAGCCGACGTGACCAACTTTCACATCAGTCTCGGTAGTGAGGTGGCCGACGCCCTGCGCGACGGCCGCCCGGTCGTGGCGTTGGAGAGCACGATCGTCTCGCACGGGCTGCCCCGGCCGGACAACCTGCGCGTGGCGCGCGAGATCGAGCAGGCGGTACGGGACGCGGGCGCGGTGCCGGCCACCATCGGCATGGTCGCCGGCGAGTTGCGGGTGGGGCTGGACGACGCCCAGCTCACCCGCCTCGCCACCGTCGACGGCGTGAGCAAGCTCTCGGTCCGCGACCTGGCCCCGGCGGCGGCCACCGGCGCGGACGGCGCCACCACCGTCGCGGCCACCAGCGCGGTCGCGGCGGCGGCCGGGATCGGCGTGTTCGCCACCGGCGGGCTCGGCGGCGTGCACCGGGAGGCGGCGCAGACGTTCGACGAGTCGGCGGACCTGGTCACGCTGGCCCGGACCCCGATCGCGGTGGTCTGCGCCGGGGTGAAGTCGATCCTCGACGTGGGCGCCACGCTGGAGCGGCTGGAGACGCTCGGGGTGGGCGTGGTCGGCTACCGCACCCGCCGCTTCCCCGGCTTCTACCTCACCGACGCCGGCTTCGACCTGGACTGGTCGGTCGAGTCGCCGGAGCAGGTGGCGGACGTGCTGGCCGCCCGCGCGGCGCACGGCGTGCACCACGGCGGCCTGGTGGTGGCCAACCCGCTGCCCACCGACGAGCAGCTCGACCCGGCGCTGCACGACCGGACGCTCGCCGAAGGGCTGACCGCGCTGGCCCGCGAGGGGATCACCGGCAAGGCGGTCACCCCGTTCCTGCTGTCGCACTTCCACTCGGCGACCGAGGGCGCCAGCCTGGCGGTGAACGTCCGGATCATCCTGCGCAACGCCGACCTCGCGGCCCGGATCGCGGTCGCCGCGGCGACCCGTCGCGCCCCATGAGCGCCACGCCGCGCATCGTCGTCGTCGGCGACGTGATCACCGACGTGCTCGCGGTGCTGTCCGGGCCGCTCGCGACCGGCTCGGACACCGCGGCCGGGATCCGGTTCAGCGGCGGCGGGCAGGCGGCGAACACCGCGGCCTGGCTCGCCGGGCAGGGCGCGGCGGTGACGCTGGTCGCCGCCGTCGGCGACGACGAGACCGGCCGGGAACGGGTGGCCGAGCTGACCCGCATCGGTGTGGACTGCGCGGTGGAGCGGCACGAGGGCTACCCGACCGGCACCGTCATCGTGCTCGCCCACGACGGGGAGCGCACGATGATCAGTCAGCGGGGCGCGAACCTGCGGCTGACCGCCGCGCACGTGGACGCGGCGCTGGCCGCCGCGCCCGACGCCGGGCATCTGCACCTGTCCGCGTACACCCTGTTGGACGTCGGGTCGCGCGGCGCCGGCCTGCGCGCGCTGGCCACGGCCCGCGAGCGCGGGCTGACCGTCAGCGTCGACGCGGCGTCCGCGGCGCCGCTGCGGCGCGTCGGCGGGGCGTTCCTGACCTGGGTACGCGACGTCGACCTGCTGCTGGTCAACACGGACGAGGCGACGGTGCTGGCCGGCGGGCTGGACCCGGCGGCGCAGGCGCGGGCGCTGACCGCGGTGGCGCACCGGGTGGTGGTCAAGCGCGGCGCGGCGGGCGCGGTGTGGGTGGAGCGCGGCGGTGTGGTGGAGTTCGCGCCGGCACCCGGGGTGGACGTGGTGGACGTGACCGGAGCCGGGGACGCGTTCGCGGCCGGGCTGCTCACCGCGTGGCTGGCCGGCGCCGACCCGCGTGCCGCGCTGGCCCGCGCCGGTGACCTGGGCGCGCTCGCCGTGACGACGGTGGGCGCCCGCCCGGCGCCCTGACGGCGGTGGCCGGTCCGGGCGGGTGCTCCGCCCGGGCCGGTCAGGGCTCGGCGTCGATGATCTTGTGCGGGTTCTCCTCGGCGGTGAGGGCGGTGGGCGCGGGCTCCTCGCGGCGCCGGTTCTGGAACCGGTTCGCCAGCCGGTGCTCCTCCTTGGGCGGCCGGTCGTTGGCGAGCAGCACGGCGAGCCAGGGCACGAGCACCATGCCGAGCGCGCACAGCGGCAGCCAGAGCCAGAGCAGCGGTGCCTTCGCGCCGACCAGGATCGCGCCCGCCACCAGACACGCGACCCGGATGGCCATCATCAGCACGTAACGCTTCTGCCGGCTGTTGAGCTGGTCGTCCTGGCTGCGCGGGGCGTCGGTGATCAGGATCGGCTGGTACGCCTGACGCTTCACCACGGACCTCCTACGAGGGGATACGGCCCATCCTGTCACTCCGGACGGATGATCGGCGAAATTCGTGACGAGCGGTCGCGTGTTACGTGGGTGGTACGCTTCGATCCGTGGCCAACCGGTTCAGCTTCACCGACGAGGCGCTGGCGAACCTGCGGGTCTACGACGTCACACCCGGGGAAGTCTGGGAGGCCCTGCACAGCAGGCACCGGGTCATCCGGCACCTCGGTGACGACGTGATGGTGGTCTACGCCACCGAGCACCGCGGCCGGCGACTCGCCGTGCTGCTGGCCGAGGCCGACGGCACCGACAACGACTGGGACATCCTCTCCGCCCGCGAACTGAGCGACGTCGAGGCCAAGCGCTACGACGAGGCGGTGCGGAACTCACGCCGACGAGGAGGCGGTCACGATGCACCGTGACGAGGCGACCAAGCGGTTCCACGCCGGGGGCGACACGTTCGCCGACCTGATCGACGACACGTCACCGGCCCAACTGCCCACCCCCGACACCGACGTGCCGATGGTCAGCCGGTCGGTCCGGCTGCCGCTGGAGACGTACGAGCGGGTCCGCGCCGCCGCCGACGCGCGCGGCATCGGCGTGACCACGCTGATGCGGCAGTGGATCGAGGCCGGCCTGGCCGACCTGGACGACTCGGCCACCGTCTCGCTGGCCGACGTACGCCGCGCGCTGGCCTCGCTGTCCCGCCCGACCGCCGCCTGACAACTCACGCCTCGGGGCCACCCTCGCCGAGCGCCTCCCGCCCGATCGGCGAGGCGGAGGACTCCGGCGGCCGGTGCCAGGCCCGGCGGGCGTCGGCGAACGCGACGAGCGCCAGCAGGACGGCCACCGCGCCGAGCGCGTACATCGCCGGCACGGCCACCAGCGCGGGCAGGAGCAGCACCAGGGCCAGCAGCCCGGCCAGCCGGGGGCGGGACACCCGGCCGAAGATCTCGTACTCGAACCGGGAGCGGGCGGCCAGGAACAGCGCCGGACCGCCCACCACGAAGACCAGCCAGTCGGGCCGGGCCGTGTCGTACGGGTGGGCGATGACCAACTCGTAGCCGACCGCCGCGCCGATCACCCCGAGCACCATGAACAGGTGGGTCTGCGCCGCCGACTCGGCCAGCCGTCCCGGCGTGCCGGCCGTCCGCAGCGCCTGCGCGAGCAGGTGACCGGCCCGGTAGAAGTAGATCCGCCAGAGCAACGCCGTGATCACGAACGAGATCGCGAACGCCACCGCGGCGTCGCCGGAGAACTCCTTGCCGCTGTAGGTCACGCCGATCACCAGGATCGACTCGCCGAGCGCGATGAGGAAGATCTGCTGGTAGCGCTCGGCGAGGTGCTCCCCGGCGACGAGCCACTGCCGGACCCGCGAGGCCCCGAGCCGGGGCAGCGGCCAGCCCAGGAGCGTGCCGAGATGGTCCACCGCCAGCGCGACGACCCACAGCGCCAGGCGCGGGCCGGGCATCAGCGCGCCGGCGAGCCAGAGCGGGGCGCTGAATCCCGCCCAGGCGGCCAGCCGCAGCGGGACCATGCGGCGCGGATGCCCCCGCAGCGCCACCGCGATCAGCAGCGGCCGGCCGACCATCACCGCGACGTACGCGAGCGCGAACGGCAGCGCCCGTTCCTCCAGCGCCCGGGGCAGCGTCACCCCCAGCACCAGGCTGCCGAACATGGTGCCGACCACCACGACCTGGATGACCGTGCGCTCCGGCTCGTACCGGCTGGTCACCCAGGTGGTGAGGGTCCAGACCTGCCAGAGCACCAGGAACAGCAGCAGGGTCTTGCCCACGTCGGCGGCCACCGCACCGGCCGAGCCGTCGAGC
The DNA here is from genome assembly GCF_018070485.1 of Micromonospora sp. C41. NCBI lineage: Bacteria > Bacillati > Actinomycetota > Actinomycetes > Micromonosporales > Micromonosporaceae > Micromonospora > Micromonospora sp. C41. The sequence goes on from NZ_JAGPXP010000020.1 coordinate 91,201, forward strand.
CCGTCGATCAGGCGCTGCGAGACCCGGGTCAGCGCGAACACGAAGACCAGGTCGAAGAAGAGCTCCAGGAAGGTGGCCCGGCCGGGGCTGGACGCGGTACGCAGCAGCGCCCCGCCCCGCTGCTCGGTCATCGTCCGCCCCCGTCCCCCGTCCTGGCAACAAACGACAGGGGCGGCGGGCCGGTTGCGGCGGCGGGCGGCGGATCAGCCCTTCGCGGCCTTCGCCTCCGCCTTCATCCGCTGCTTGAACTCGCGTACCCGGCGCAGCGACTCCGGATCGGTCACGTCCGCCACCGACCGGTGGGCGTCCGCGTCGCCGTAGTCACCGGCCGCCTCGCGCCAGCCGTCCGGGGTGACCCCGAACCGCTTCCCGAGCAGCGCGACGAAGATCTGCGCCTTCTGCCGGCCGAACCCGGGCAGCTCGCCGACCCGGCGCAGCAGCTCCCGCCCGTCGGCCACATCCGACCAGAGCCGGGCCGGGTCGCCGTCGTAGCGCTCGACGAGCATCCGGCACACCTCCTGCACGCGGGCCGCCATCGCCTTCGGGAAGCGATGCAGCGCCGGCGGCCGGGCGAAGAGCTCCACCAGCGCCTCTGGGTCGTACCCGGCCAGTTCCGCGGCGTCCGGCTCGTGGCCGAGCCGCTGCGCCAGCACGTACGGGGAGGAGAACGCCTTCTCCATCGGCACCTGCTGGTCCAGCACCATGCCGAGGAGCAGGGCCAGCGGGCTGCGCGCCAGAAGTTCGTTGGCCTGCGGGTCGATGGGCAGTGACAGCGTCATGGCGAACATGCTGTCACCCCGCATCGGCCGACGACGGGGACACGCGTACGGCACACAGGAGGAATACTTACGGATCCAGTACGGGAACGGGGGAACAGCCGGTGCCGTCCGTGGCCGATGAGTTGCTCGCCGCCTACGACACTCAGTTGCGGGCCTGGACACCGCCGGCCCTCGGCCCACTCGGAGTCGTCTTCGAGCAGGACGGACCCGTCGTACGGGCGCATTTCGGCACCCACGGCACGGTGGACCACCGTGACCTGCCCGGGGCCGGGCTGGGCGCCCTGATCCGGCGGCAGCAAGAAGCCTTCGCCGCAAGCGGCGAGCCGGTCGAGTGGAAGGTCCACGCGTACGATCCACCGCAGCTCGCCGAGCACCTCGTCGCCGCCCGATTCACCCCCGGCTGGGAACGTCACGTGCTGGTGGCTCCGATCGACTCCCTGCCCTCCGCACCGTTTCCGCTTCCCGTCGGACAGCGCGTCCGGGAGGTCACGTTCGGGGAGCACCCACTGCTGGCGCGGGTACAGGCGATGGCTGCGGCCTCCGGCCCGCACCGGACGACGCTGGCGCAGTCGGAGGCGGACGGCGACGCCATCGGCTGGTGCCGAAACCTGGCGGTGCGAGAACTCGACGGATGGGCTCTGGCAGCCGGCTGGGCCATCCTCGTCGACGGCACCGAGTTCGTCTCCATCGGCGGCATGACCTTGCCTGAGCCCGCATTCCTGCCCGGTTGGCGGGCCTGGATCGACCTGCGTACCCGGCACCCGGGGGATTCTCGTCCGCCGGATGGCTGCCGATGGCGATACGTTGTCGCGGAGGCCACCGGTGATCTCCGGGCGATGCTTCTCGGCGTGGGCTTCCATGATGTGACGACGGTCCGTTCCTACCACTGGTCTCCCCCGAACCCGCCGGCGCGGGAGCGTCCGGTGGTGCTGGTCTTCGACGATCCGCAGGGGGATGAGATCTGGGGGCGCTTCGCCTCTCAGTGGGAGTTCTCGGCCGCGACGCAGGCTCATCCTCGGCTGGTGGAGCCGCCGGAGTCGGTGGCCTGGCACCTCGCCGCGATCGAGGAGGACGAGGCAGGCATCGCGGCACTGGAGTCGATCGTCCAGCGCGGCCTGCGGGCCACCGTTCGCCCCGGCGAGCGCGTGTATGCCCTTCATCCGTTCGTCCAGGGATACCACTTCGACCCGCGACGGACCGGCGGGCCGGGGCAACCGCCTACGCCGCGCTGCGCCTTCCCGGACCGCGGCGACCACCGCCTTTTCACCACAGCCGACCTGCGGCTGGGCACGTTCGGCGACCCGTGGGGCCAATCGCTCTGCGTCTTCGGCGGTGATCTGCTCGCCGAGGTCGAGGCCGACCTCACCGCCCTGCTCGGAACCGTTCTCCGCCGTGGGGGCCGTCCCGTGGGCAACATCTGGAGTTTCGGCCCGGACGGGCACAGCGTCAGCGGCCCGTGAACGTCTCCCTGGGTTGCCGCTCTGGTCGGCGGTCGTGGGTGCCGACTCTCCGACAGGAGACATCGAGTGCCTGAACAAGCCGCGAGGAGCAGAACGGTTACCCTCGGTGCGTCGTCCCAACGGAGGTTGCCGTGCCGAGTCTGGAGAGGCCCCGCGTCGAGTACCGCACGCCCGAAGATCTGGTCCGGGACGTCACGGCAGGGCTGGTGCGGATTCCCCCCTTTCAGCGCTCCTTCAAGTGGGAGGGATCGGACATCGTCCGGCTCTTCGACAGTCTGTTGCGCGGATTTCCAATCGGGAATCTGCTTCTCTGGCAACGCCCCGCACCGGCCCAGCGGCTCCAGGTGGGGCCGCTCGACATCGAGGCTCCCGAGGTAACCGCCGCCCTCTGGGTGGTGGACGGGCAGCAGCGCATCGTGTCCATCGTCGGCGCGCTGACCATGGCTGACCAAGCTGTCGATCCACGATTTCGCATCCACCTCGATCTCGACACCGGCGAATTTCACACCGCCGGCACCCGTCAACGGCCCCCACGTACCTGGGTGCCCGTCAGCTTCCTGCTCGACACCGCGGTCCTGCTCCGCTGGATGCGCGACAACTCGTGGCTGTCAGAGAGTCAGCTAGCGCTGGCCGACCAAGCCGCCAAAGCGATCCGCGAGTACCAGATCCCGACCTACGTGGTGCACTCCGCCGATGAGCACGCGCTGCTCGAGATCTTCACGCGGATGAACTCGACCGGCAAACGCCTGACCAAGTCCGAGGTCTTCCAGGCTCTGCATGCCGGCGCCGTCGGCGACGAGTTGAGCAGCCTGCACGAACTGGGTCAGGTTCCCGCCGTCCTGGGATTCGGCGCGCTTGACGATCGGTTGACCCTCCGCTGCGTCCTGGCGTACCGAGGTGGAGACATCTTCCGGGAGGACTTCCGCCAGGAGTTCGGGCCGCGAGACGACCCGGGCGAGACGCTGCGCGAGGTCGCCGCACGACTGCGTGAGGCCGTCGAATTCCTCCGCGGTACCTGCGGCATCCCACACATCAGGCTGCTGCCCTACTCCCACGTGCTGCCGATCCTGGTCCGTTTCATCCGCTTGCACGGCGTACCGGCCGGCCGGCCGGCGACTCTGCTTCGACGCTGGGTCTGGCGGAGCGCGGTCGCTGGAACGCGGGCCCGCGCAGTGAGCGTCGCGGACATCCGCAGCCAGGTCGAGGCGGTCGGCACCTCCACCGCGCAAGCTGCGGCAACGAACCTGCTGCGGCAGGTGCAGCAGTTCCCGGATTTCGTCGCGGAACTGGACAAGGTCCACTTCAATCACGCGATGGCGAAGCTCAACACGCTCGGGTTGCTCTCTGCCGAACCTCGCGACCCGTTCCGGGGCGAGATTCTGGACGTCAGCCGCCTGCTCGACCAAGGGAGCCCGTTGAGACCACTCCTGGCCGTCAGTGGACACGCTGGCGGAACGATCGCCAACCGGTTCATCCTGCCGCCCGGGGAACGCCCGTCACCGCAGCTCCTCGCGTCGGCTGAACCGGCCGTCGCCGCCAGCCACCTGATCGACGAGCAAGCGCAGGAACGATTGGCGCGCGAAGACTGGCCAGCCTTCCTCGAGCTACGCGGCAGGTCGTGCGAGCGGACCATCACCGAGCACGTCAACCGCATGGCCGAGTGGGGCGCGCGGGACGGCCGCGCGATGGCTGACATTCTCCGACCGGTCGCCTGACATGGCAGTCGTCACTGCCGAAGTACGGCTGCACGGTAGACAGGTAGGCGAGCTGAGGTTCCGGCAGGGCGGCTCGGAGTTCAGCTACGACGACGATCTCGCCTCGCCCCGGCACCAAGTGCTGGGGCAGGTCTTCGAGGACGATCCGCGGGCGATCCGGCGGGCGAGGGTGGGCCTGCCCGCCTGGTTCGCCAACCTCCTGCCGGAGGGTGCCCTCCGCCGCCAGATCGTCCGGGAACTGGGCGGGGGGAACATCGGCGACTTCACGCTGCTGCTACGTGTGGGCGGCAACCTGCCGGGGGCGGTGACGGTTCACGCCGATGTCGAGCCGGCGGATGACGTGATCTCCAACGCGCTGGATGAAGCGAACCATCCTCTGCGGCATTCCCTGGCAGGCGTGCAGCTCAAGTATTCGATCTCCGCAGACCGCCTGGCTGTTCCCGTGAGCGGGCAGGGTTCCTGGTGGATCGTGAAGCTGCCCGACCAGGGCCTGCGAAATCTTCCCGTCAACGAGTACCTCACGATGAGTTGGCTTCGCGCGGCTGACTTCCCGGTGCCGCCGGTGGACCTGATCCGGGCGGATGCCGTGAAGGGTCTCCCCGACGGAATGATCGATCCCGGTGACCTCGTCTACCTCATCCGGCGGTTCGACCGGTCGACCACCGGGCGTATCCACGTGGAGGACTTCGCCCAGGTTGCGGACATCGGGCCGATGTTCAAGTACAGCGAGTCGGGCGCGAGCTACGACACGTTGGCCGCAGCGATCCTCCAACTCACCGGAGAGGACGGCTACCTCGACTTCATCAGCCGCTTGGTCGCGATGCTGGTGGTCGGAAACACCGACGGGCACCTGAAGAACTGGGCCCTGATCTATCCGGACGGCCGCACGCCACGCCTGGCTCCGGTCTACGACTTCCACTCACTGTCGGTCTATTCCCGTTACCGCTGGTCGCCGTTGGCGCTCAGCCTCGGCGCCGAGACCGTCCCGGCGCTCATCGACCAGGAGCACTTCCACCGACTGGCGGACGGTGCAGGCGGTGATCCGGGCCGCACACTGGAGACGGTCGCCCGGACGGTGGACCGCCTCCGCGAGGCGTGGCACAGCGGCCTGATGAACGAGACTCATGCCCGTTTTCCGGCCCTGGCCGACCACTACTCCCAGCGGCTGACGAGCCTGCCGATCTGTCAGTCCGCTCACTGACGTGACGCGGCCCGGCGGACCTCTGGGAGGTCCACCGGGCCGCGGCCCACGGTGTGGTCAGGTCACCCGTGTCGTCAGTTGACGACGAAGAGCAGCCGGTTCGGCGAGCCCGAGCCCGGGCTGGTCACCTTGCCGGTGGTGGCGTTGCTGGTCAGGTAGCTGGCCACCTGAGCCGGGGTGTAGGAGGTGTTGGCGGACAGCACGAGCGCCGCCGCGCCGGCCACGTGCGGGGACGCCATCGAGGTGCCGCTGATCGAGTTGGTGGCGGTGTCGCTGGTCCGCCACGCCGAGGTGATCGACGAACCCGGGGCGAAGATGTCCACGCAGGAGCCGTAGTTGGAGTAGGAGGCACGGGCGTCGGTGCTGGTGGTGGCGCCCACCGTGATCGCCGCGGCGACCCGGGCCGGCGACGAGTTGCAGGCGTTGGCGCTGGAGTTGCCGGCCGCGAGCGCGTACGTGATGCCGGAGTTGATCGAGTTGGCCACCGCGTTGTCCAGCGTGGTGCTGGCGCCGCCGCCGAGGCTCATGTTGGCCACGGCCGGCTTCACCGCGTTCGAGGTGACCCAGTTGACGCCGCTGATCACGCCGGCGGTGGTGCCGCTGCCGGAGCAGTTGAGCACCTTGACGGCGACCAGGCGCACGCCCTTGGCCACGCCGTACTTGGTGCCGCCGACGGTGCCGGCGACGTGGGTGCCGTGGCCGTTGCAGTCGGTGTTGTTGGTGTCGACCGTGTTGGTGCCCCAGGTGGCCCGGCCGCCGAAGTCGCTGTGCGTGGTGCGGATGCCCGTGTCGATGATGTAGGCGCGCACGTTGCTGGCGGTGTTCGGGTAGGTGAAGGTGCTGTTCAGCGGCAGGTTGCGCTGGTCGATCCGGTCCAGGCCCCAGGTGGCCCCGGTCTGGGTGCCCTGGGTGGTCATGACGCGGTCCTGCTCGACGTACGCGACCGCCGGGTCGGCGGCGAGCCGGCGCGCCTGGGCGGCGGTCATCTTCGCGCTGTAGCCGGTGAGAGCGGAGCTCCACACCGTGCCGACGTTGCCGCCGTAGCGCTTGGCCAGGCCGGCGGCCCGGTCCGGGACGGCGGTACGGGCGGCGAGGGTGTTCGCGGTGCCGACCGCGTCGCCCTTGAGCACGACCACGTAGCTGCCGCTGACGGCGTCGGCGGCACCGGCGTACCGGATCTCCCCGGTGGGTGCGGCGAGAGCGGGCGTGGAGGCGGCGGCGGCGAAGGCCGCGGCGGCGGCCGTGACGGCGAGCGCACGCAGCGCGCGGCGCCGGGGAAGGGACACGTCGGGCATCGTCTGGCTCCCTACCGGGGCAGCCCGGTTTGTGGCCGGATCACCCCATCGACGGATGTTGGCAGGAATGCTAACCAGAGATCGACAAACATGAAAGAGATAGTTGCCGATAGATACGGTCCACGTTATGGATCGGCGGGTGCGCGCCACGCCGGACGGCGCCCGAGGCAGGATGAGCACGTGGACCGTCACGACATGCTGCTCTCCCCCGCCGGGGTCGACGCGCTGCGCACCGCGCTGACACTCGCCCGCTTCACCGCCAACGGGATCGCCGACCGCCTGGGCCCGCAGGGCACCGGCGGCGTGGCCCGCAACGACTACCGGGCCGCGCTGCGCGCCACCGAGGACCGGGACCGGCTGGCCACGCTGATCCGCGTCTTCATCTGCGACCAGACCGAGCCGGAGGCGGCGGTCGCCGACGCGCTGGCCCCGCTGGCGCTGGACGAGGCGCTGGCCGGGGGCATCGTCGAGCGGCACGGCGACGGCCTGCGCGCCGGAGTCGACCTGGAGCCGTACGGCGACGACTGGTGGGTGCTCGCCGACGTGCCCGCCAGCGCCCGGCCCGGCCGTCCGCTGCACGCCGAGCACGTGCTGGGCATCGGCGGCGCGACCCAGACGCTGATCTCGGCGGCCGTACGCCCGGTCGTGGACACCGCACTCGACCTCGGCACCGGCTCCGGCGTACAGGCGCTGCACCTGGGCACCCACGCCCGCCGGGTCACCGCCACCGACGTCTCCGAGCGGGCGCTGCGGTTCGCCGCCACCACCGCCGCCCTCAACGGACAGGACTGGGAACTGCTGCGCGGCGACATGGTCGCCCCGGTGGCCGGACGCCGCTTCGACCTGGTGGTCAGCAACCCGCCGTTCGTGGTCGGGCCGGGCACAACCACGCACGTCTACCGGGACTCCGGGCGGGTCGGCGACGCGATCGGCGCGGAACTGGCCGCCGCCGCGCCGGACCTGCTCACCGAGGGCGGCACCATGCAGTACCTGGCGAACTGGGTGCACGTCACCGGTGAGGACTGGGCCGAGCGGGTCACCGGCTGGTTCGCCGGCACCGGCCTGGACGCCTGGGTCATCCAGCGCGAGGTGGCCGACCCGATGGCGTACGTGAACCTCTGGCTGACCGACGTCGGCGAGAGCGCCGACCCGCAGCGGATGGCAGCCTGGCTGGACTGGTTCGACGCGCACAAGGTGGAGGCGATCGGTTTCGGCATCGTCTCGCTGCGCCGCTCCGGCCACGCCCGGCCGGTCGTCCGGGTGGAGGACCTGCGCCAGCGGGTCGAGCCGCCGCTGGGCGACCGGATCGGCGAGTGGTTCACCAGGCAGGACTGGCTGCGCGCCCGGGACACCGAGGGCCTGCTCGCCGCCCGCTACCGCGCCGCCGAAGGGCTCCAGCTCCGGCAGGAGGCCACCATGGGCGACGACGGCTGGGCGGTGGACCGGCAGGTCCTGGCCATGCCGCGCGGGCTGCGCTGGTCGGAGGAGATCGACCCGCTGGTGCTCGCCCTGGTCGGCGGCGCGGACGGCCGGCTGCCGCTGCGCGACCAGCTCTCGCTGCTGGCCGCCGCGCACGACGTGACGCCGGACGAGCTGGCCGAGGCGGCCGGGCCGATCGTGGCGCACCTGGTCGAGCGCGGCATCATCGAGCCGGTGACCGACTGATGCGGGCGGTGGTGCAGACGGTCGGCCGGGCCCGGGTGACAGTCGACGACGAGGTGACCGGTGAGATCACCGACGGGCTGCTGGTGCTGCTCGGCGTCACCCACACCGACACCCCGCAGGTGGCCGCCACGATGGCCCGCAAGCTGCACGAGCTGCGCATCCTCGACGACGAACGCAGCGCCGCCGACGTCGGCGCCCCGCTGCTGGTGGTCAGCCAGTTCACGCTCTACGGCGACGCGCGCAAGGGCCGGCGGCCGAGCTGGACCGCCGCCGCTCCCGCCGAGGTGGCCGAACCCCTGGTGGACGCGGTGGTCGAACAGCTGCGCGCCCGGGGCGCGAAGGTGGAGACCGGCCGCTTCCGCGCCCACATGCTGGTGGAGAGCGTCAACGTCGGTCCCCGGACCCTCGTGCTCGACCTCTAGAAGAACAGCCCACGGCGGGACAGCGACTGCCGCAGCCAGCCGTCGAGCTGGGCGGCCCAGTCGGTCTGCTCCGCCGTGGCGTGGTCCACCGTGAACCGGCCGAAGGCGTCGCGGCCCTCGGTGAACAGACCGCCCCGCTTGTCCAGCTCCAGCACCACGTGCACCTGCTGCGGATCGGTGACGAAGGTGACCTCGAGCTGGTTCATCGCGCCCGCGTACTGCGGCGCCGGGTAGAACTCGATCTCCTGGTAGAAGGGCAACTGCTGGCGTACGCCGTAGATGTGCCCACGCTCGACGTCGGCGCGCGCGAAGCGGAAGCCCAGCCGCAGCAGCGCCTCCAGCAGCCGCTCGTGGGCGGGCAGCGGGTGCACCGACACGGCGTCCATGTCGCCCTTGTCCACCGCCCGGGCCACCTCCAGCTCGGTACGCAGACCCATCGTCATGCCGTGCAGGTGCTGGCCGTACAGGTCGGTGAGCGGGGTCTCCCAGGGCACCTGGTAGCGGAACGGCACGTCGTAGCGCTGCCCCGGCTCCAGCCGGAACGCGCCGGTCATCTGGGCGCGGCCGAACTCCTGGTTGACGTCGTACTCCGAATCGGAACTCTCCACCTCGACCCGGGTGACCAGACCGAGCGCGACGTAGCTCACGTCCACCGGGTGGTCGCCGCCGACCACCTGGATCCGGCCCTCCAGAACGCCGCCCGGGCGACAGTTCGGGTTGGCCAGGACCGTCTCCACCGACGGTCCGCCCACACCCATCGCCTGCATGAGCCGCTTGAAGACCACCACGTTCTCCGATCATCAGTGCCGGGCCGGCCCCGACGGCCGGTCGGTGGCACGGTAACCGCGCCGGACAAGGGAATGCCGGATTCCCACGTGGATTCCTGTCGGGTCCCCGATCGCCTCACTCCCGTCTCACGCCCCGACCGCCAAGCTGTTTGTCATCGGCCCCCACCGCGTGGGCGGCACGGGACCGGTAGGCACGTCGGACACGGGGAGAACAGAGATGACCCAGCAGATGATCGAGCACCAGGACATGGACGTCACCCTCACGGACCTCGACGCCACCGACGAGCGCGGCGTCTCCACCGACCTGGTCCGGGCGTACCTGAACGGCATCGGCCGCACCAAGCTGCTCACCGCGGCGCAGGAGGTCGAGCTGAGCAAGCGGATCGAGGCCGGCCTCTTCGCCGAGGAGAAGCTGGCCACCTGCACCCCCGTCTCCGCCGAGCTGCGCGCGGATCTGGCGCTGATCGCGGCCGAGGGCCGCGCCGCCAAGGACCACCTGCTGGAGGCGAACCTGCGGCTGGTGGTGAGCATCGCCAAGCGCTACACCGGTCGCGGCATGGCCTTCCTCGACCTCATCCAGGAAGGCAACCTCGGCCTCATCCGCGCCGTCGAGAAGTTCGACTACACCAAGGGCTACAAGTTCTCCACCTACGCCACCTGGTGGATCCGCCAGGCCATCACCCGCGCCATGGCCGACCAGGCCCGCACCATCCGCATCCCCGTGCACATGGTCGAGCAGGTCAACCGGATGGTCCGGGTACGCCGTGAGCTGTCCGTGTCGCTGGGTCGCGAGCCCACCGTGAGCGAGGTGGCCGTGGCGCTGGAGATCCCCGAGTTCCAGGTGATCGAGCTGATCTCCTACGACCGGGAGCCGGTCAGCCTGGACCAGGCCGTCGGCGAGGACGGCGAGAGCGCGCTCGGCGACTTCGTCGCCGCCGTCGACCCGCGTACCGAGCCGGGCGACGCCGCCACCAACGGCGAGCTGCGCAACGAGGTCCGGATCGTGCTGGCCACGCTGTCCCAGCGGGAGCAGGCGGTGATCCGGCTGCGCTTCGGCCTGGACGACGGCCGGCAGCGCACGCTGGACGAGGTGGGCCGCGAGTTCGGGCTGTCCCGGGAGCGGATCCGGCAGATCGAGAAGGTGACGCTGCTGAAGCTGCGCGACCCGGAGCGGGCGAACCGGCTGGAGGCGTACGCCTGCTGATCCACCCCTGCCCCGACAGGCCCCGGCGGTTCGCCGGGGCCTGTCGCGCTTGACCGGGGCACCTCCCAGCGTATAGAACCGAATGGTTACACAACCAGGAGGTTATGGACGTGCCCCCGGATCTGCTCGACGCCACCTTCGCCGCGCTCGCCGACCCCACCCGGCGGGCCATCCTCGCCCGGCTGGCCGCCGGGGAGGCCACAGTCACCGAGCTGGCCGAGCCGTTCGCGATGAGCCAGCCGGCCGTCTCCAAGCACCTCAAGGTGCTCGAACGCGCCGGCCTGGTCACCCGCGGCCGGGACGCGCAGCGCCGCCCCTGCCGGCTCGACGCCCGGCCGCTGCGGGAGGCCGTGGCGTGGCTGGCGAACTACCGGGACTACTGGGCCGAGAGCTACGCGCGCCTGGACGAGGTGCTCGCCGAACTGACCGCCGAGGAGCAGCGGTGACCGACCTGACCGTGACCCTGCACGGCGACCGGGAGATCCGGCTCAGCCGCGACTTCGCCGCTCCCCGGCATCTGGTGTTCGCCGCCTTCACCCGCCCCGAACTGCTGATGCGCTGGTGGGGCGCACGCGGCTGGCATCTCGTCGAGTGCGAGGTGGACCTGCGGGTGGGCGGACGCTGGCGGTTCGTCTCCCGCGGGCCGGACGGCGACCTGATGGCCCAGGGCGGCACGTACCGGGAGATCGACCCGCCGGCGCGGCTGGTCTGCACCGAACTCTTCGACGACCAGTCCTACCCGGGCGAGACGCTGGTGCGGCACGACTTCACCGGCTCGGCGGACCGGACGACAGTCGTCACCCACCTGCGCTACGCCACCCCGCAGGGCCGCGACACCGTCCTGCGCTACCCGATGATCCGCGGCCTGAGCGAGGCGTTCGACCGGCTCACCGCCGTGCTGCACACCATTGCGACGACAGGAGCGACAACATGAACTGGACGCTGGAAGTGGTGGTCGTACCGGTCTCCGACCTGGACCGGGCCAAGGAGTTCTACGCGCAACGGCTCGGCTTCGCCGTCGACCACGACACCGATCTCGGCGGGATGGGGCGGATCGTGCAACTCACTCCCCCGGGCTCCGGCTGCTCGATCGTCCTCGGCCGGGGCGTCGTACCGGAGATGCCGCCGGGCTCACTCAAGGGCCTGCAACTCGTCGTGGCCGACCTGGAACGGGCGCGCGCCGAACTGGTCGAGCGGGGCGTCGAGGTGAGCGAAATCCAGGTGATGGGACAGAACCCGCACCCGGTGCCGCACCCGCTGGACAACGTCGGCTTCGTCTTCTTCCGCGACCCCGACGGCAACGGGTGGTCGGTGCAGCAGATCTCCGCCCGCGGCTGAGCGCTGCGGCGCCCGCGGTCGGGCGCGGCGGCGCGCGGCCGTCGCGCGGGCGGGCGCTGCGGGTCGCGCGGGCGGGCGCTGCGGGTCGCGCGGGCGGGCGCTGTTAAGAAGGGGCCCTTCCTCTACCGGAGGCGTTAATAAGGGGCCCTTCCTTACAAGCGGCGGGGGCCGGTGTCGGGGCGCGCCACCTCCGCGCCGGTGCGCACGGTGGCGTGCAGCACCGAGATGCCGTCCGGCCGGGCCAGCACCGGGTTGAGCGTGAGCGACCGCACCCGGGGCTGCTCGTCGGCGAGCCGCCCGACCCGCACCAGCAGGTCGACCAGCGCCTCCCGGTCCACCGGCGCGGCGCCCCGGTGCCCGTGCAGCAGCGGCGCGGCCCGGGGCTCGTCGACCAGTTCGGCGGCGTCCCGGTCGGTCAGCGGCACCGCCCGCCAGGCCCGGTCGCCGAGCAGCTCGGTCGCCACGCCACCGAGCCCGAACCCGACCACCGGCCCGAACGCCGGATCCTCCACCAACTCCACCACGCACGCCACGCCGGGCGCGACCATAGGCTGGACCAGCACCTCCGCGCCGAACGCCGGGGCCATCTCGGCGTACGCCCGGCGCAGCGCGGCGGCGTCGGCCAGGTCGAGGCGTACCGCGCCGAGGTCGAGGCGGTGCCGCAGCCCGGGGGCGGCGGCCTTGAGCGCCACCGGCCAGCCGAGCCGCTCGGCGGCGGCCAGCGCCTCCTCCGTCGTGGTCGCCGGGACCGACTCCACCACGTCGATGCCGTACGCGCGCAGCAACGCCGCCGCGTCGGCCCCGTCGGGGCGCAGCGCGGCGTGCCCGGCCGTGCGGTCCACGTCGGGAAGTTCCGGCAGCACCCCAGCGGGCCGCCGGAGCCAGTCCGCGTACGCGGTGACCCGGCCCAGCGCGCGTACCGCCTCCTCCACGCTCGGGTACGCCGGCACCCCGGCCGGCACCAGCCCGGCGAGGAACGTCGCCACCACCGGCTTGCCGGTGACCCGCGCGTCGGGCAGTGCCGAGGCGAAGTCGGCCACCGGGTCGGCGAGCTGGCCCGGCAGCGGCGGCGCGAACACCGCCACCACGGCGTCCACCCGCTCGCCGGCGACCGCGTCACCGAGCGCGGCGGCGTACGCGGCGGCCCCGGCGCTCGGCCCGACGTCCCGCGGGTACCCGTCGGCGACCGTCAGTCCCTGAGCGGCGCAGGCGGTGGCGGCCAGCCCGGTCAGCGCCGACGAGTTGCCCACCACGGCGACCCGCCGCCCGGCGGGCAGCGGCTGGTGGGCCAGCAGCACACCCACGTCGAGCAGCTCGGACACGGTGTCCACCCGGATCACCCCGGACTGGGCGAACAGCGCGCTCACCGCCGCCGCGTCCAGCGCGGGCGCCTCCCCCACGCCCGGCGGCCGGGCCAGCGAGGCGAGCGCCACCACAGGCTTGCTGCGGCCGATGCGCCGGGCCAGCCGGGCGAACTTGCGCGGGTTGCCGAACGTCTCCAGGTAGAGCGTGATGACGTCGGTGGCCGGGTCGTCCTGCCAGTACTGCAGCAGGTCGTTGCCGGACACGTCGGCCCGGTTGCCGGCCGACACGAAGCTGGACAGGCCGAGCCCACGGCGGGACGCCTCGGCCAGCAGCGCCACCCCGAACGCGCCGGACTGGCTGAACACGCCGACCCGGCCCGCCGCGGGCAGCACCGGTGCGAGCGTGGCGTTGAGGCGTACCGCCGGGTCGGTGTTGGCGACGCCGAGGCAGTTCGGGCCGACCACCCGCATGCCGGCCAGGTGCGCGGCGCGGACCAGCGCGCGCTGCGCCGCCGCGCCGGCCGGGCCGGACTCGGCGAACCCGGCCGAGATCACCACCAGGCCGTGCGCGCCCGCCCGGGCCGCGTCGCGGACCACGTCGGTCACCGCGTCCGGCGGGACCGCCACCACGGCGAGGTCGACGTCCTGGCCGGCGTCGGCCGCCGACGGGTACGCGGGCAGCCCCGCCACCGTCGCCGCGCTCGGGTGCACCGGCACGATCGCGCCGGTGAACCCGCCGTCGCGCAGGTGCCCGAGCAGCGCCGCGCCGACGCCCTGGCCGGTGGTGCTGGCGCCGTAGACGGCGATGCCGCGTGGCGCGAGCAGCCGGGCGATCGAGCGGGCCTCGGTACGGTGCTCCCGGCCGCGCTGCACCTCAAGCGTCGCCTCGGTCGGCGCGATCGGGAAGGTCAGGTGCACCACGCCGTCGGCGTACTGGCGCTGGACCTGGTAGCCGAAGTCGGCGAAGACCCGCAGCATCGCCCCGTTGGCCGGGAGCACCTCGGCGACGAAGTGCACGATGCCGTTGCGTCCGGCCGCGTCGGCCAGGTGCTCCAGCAGCACCGAGCCGATGCCCCGGCCCTGGTAGGCGTCCTCGACCACGAACGCCACCTCGGCCTCCGGCGAGGCGGGGCCGAGGCGCTCGTACCGGCCGACGGCGACGATCCGCTCGCCGGCGAGCACCACGAACGCCTCCCGGTCGCGGTGGTCGACGTTGACGAAGCGCTTCAGGTCGCGTTCCGGGATACGCGGGTACGGCGAGAAGTAGCGCAGGTAGCGGGTGCGCTCGGAGAAGCGGCCGTGCATCGCCACGATCTCGGGCGCGTCCTCGGGACGGATCTGTCGCAGCTGGACGGTCGTACCGTCGCTGAGCAGCACGTCCACCGGTTGTTCGACGGTGGTCACCGGTCGGTCCTCCCTGCCGCCGGCTCAGTCGCGCGGGTCGTGCGGGTCGAGCCCGAGCAGCGGGAAGACCGCCTTGCGGGTGGCCGCGACGGCCCGGTCCACCGCGTTCGGCTCGCCGCTGGGCTGCCACGGCTGGTACGACGGGTCGACGTCGTCGGTCATCCGCAGCGGCACCTCGTGCCCGGGTCGCCGCCGCGCGGCCAGGTCCCGCCAACCCGGCGGGGTCAGCGTGGCCGGGTCGACCGGCTCGCCGGTGGCGATCGCGAGCAGGTGCGTCCAGGCCCTCGGCACCACCTCGACCAGCGCGTACCCGCCGCCGCCGGTGGCGATCCAGCGGCCGTCGCACAGCTCGTCGGCGAGCGCGCGCAGCGAGCGGTAGGTGGCCCGCTGCCCGTCCACCGACAGGTGCAGGTCGGCCAGCGGATCCTTGCGGTGCCCGTCGGCGCCGCACTGGGTGACAAGCACCTGCGGCCGGTACGCGCGCAGCACCGACGGCACGACCGCGTGGAACGCGCGCTGCCAGCCGGCGTCGCCGACCCCGGGCGGCAGCGGCACGTTGACGGCGGTGCCCTCCGCGCCCGGCCCGCCGGTCTCGTCCGGGAACCCGGTGCCGGGGAACAGCGCGAGCGGCGTCTCGTGCAGGCTGATGGTGAGCACCCGCGGATCGCGGTAGAAGATCTCCTGCACGCCGTCGCCGTGGTGCACGTCCACGTCCACGTACGCGATCCGCTGCGCGCCGAGGTCGAGCAGGCGGGCGATGGCCACGGCCGGGTCGTTGTAGACGCAAAAGCCGGCGGCGCGGGCGGGCATGGCGTGGTGCAGCCCGCCGGCCACGTTCACGGCGCGGCGGGCCTCGCCGCGCCAGACCGCCTCGGCGGCGGCCACCGTGGCGCCGGCGATCAGCGCGCTCGCCTCGTGCATGCCGTCGAAGACCGGATTGTCCGAGGTGCCCAGGCCGAACCCGGCGAACAGCGGGTCGCGCGGCGCGGCCCGGACCGCGTCCAAATAGGCCGGATCGTGGACGCGGGTGAGCAGCGCGTCGTCGGCCGGCTCGGGCTTGACCAGCCGCACGCCGGGCCGGTCCAGCACGCCCAGCTCGCGGGCGAGCGCCATGGTCAGCTCGACCCGGACCGGGTCCAGCGGATGGTCGCCCATGTCGTAGGTGAGGAGAGCCTCGTCCCACACCACCACCGTGTCGTCGGCCATGCGGCCATCGTCGCACGTGGGCCCGGGTGCGCCCACCTGACGTACGCTCACCGGCCGGACGTGCCACCGGTGGCGACCGGACGGTCCGGGTCGGCCACCCACTCGCTCCACGAGCCGACGTACAGCGCGGCGTCCGGGCGGCCGGCCAGGTGCAACGCGAGCACGGCCTGCGCGGCGGTCACCCCGGAGCCGCAGTACGCCCCGACCGGCGCGTCCGCGTCCACCCCGGCGGCGGCGAACCGCTCCCGCAGCGCGTCCGCATCCGGGAACCGCCCCTGCGTGACGTACTCCGGGGCGGGCAGGTTGACCGCGCCCGGCACATGCCCGGCGACCGGATCGACCGGCTCGTGCTCGCCCCGGTAGCGCGGCGCGGCCCGTACGTCGAGCAGCACCCCGGGCTCGGCGGCGGCGAGCCGGGCGGCCCGCGCGGCGTCCAGCACCGGCAGCGCGCCCGGCGCCACCGTCACGTCGCCCGGCGCCGGGGCGGGTACGCCGGTGTCGACCGGCAGGCCGGCCGCCGTCCAGGCCGGGTAGCCGCCGTGCAGCACCCGCACCTGCCGGTGGCCCGCCCAGCGCAGCGTCCACCAGGCCCGGGCGGCGGACATCCCGTCGCCGCCGTCGTACACGACAACGGGGTGACCGGCGCGGACACCCGCCGCCCGCAGCGCGGCCTGCAACGCCGCCGGGTCCGGCAGCGGGTGCCGGCCGGCGGCGCCGGGCCGCCCGCACAGCTCGGTGTCCAGGTCGACGAAGACCGCGCCGGGCAGGTGGCCGGCGGCGTAGTCCGCGCGGCCGGGCGGGCCGGTGAGCCGCCAGCGGACGTCGAGCAGGGTCGGCGGATCGGCATGATCGAGTTCGGCGGCGAGCCGGTCGGGCTCGACCAGCAGGTCTGCGGTGGCGGACATGCGGTCCAGTCAACACCATCCGGGCCGCCACCTCCGGCTTCGCCTGCCGTCGATGGTCGGTGGTAACGGGTACCATCGGTGCCCGGGAGGCCGCTGACGTGAAGCACGACCTTGTTGACACGACCGAGATGTACCTGCGCACCATCCTCGAACTCGAGGAGGAGGGTGTGCCGCCGCTGCGTGCCCGCATCGCCGAGCGGCTCAAGCAGAGCGGCCCGACCGTCAGCCAGACCGTCGCGCGGATGGAGCGGGACGGCCTGCTCACGGTCGAGGGCGACCGGCACCTGAGCCTCACCCCGGCGGGTCGCAACACCGCCGTGTCGGTGATGCGCAAGCACCGGCTGGCCGAGCTGCTGCTGGTGAACGTGATCGGGATGCCCTACGAGGAGGCCCACGAAGAGGCCTGCCGGTGGGAGCACGTGATGAGCGACGCGGTGGAGAAGCGGGTCTTCGACCTGCTCAACCGCCCCACCCGCTCGCCGTACGGCAACCCGATCCCGGGCCTGGAGGAGCTGGGCGACCCGGGCCAGCCGACGGTCGAGGCCGGCGAGAGCGAGCGCAACCTGGCCTTCCCGGGCCTGTCCGGCCAGGTCGTGGTGCGCCGCATCTGCGAGAGCGTGCAGACCGACTCGGACGTGCTCCGGCAGTTGCACGCAGCCGGTGTCGACCCGGGCGCGACGGTGACCGTGGCGCAGGAACGCGACGGCGTCTCCATCGACCGCTCCGGCGACCGGGTCCGCCTGCCCCGCGAGGTGGCGTCCCGGGTGTTCGTCGCGGCCCGCTGACCCGGGTCAGAGCTGGCGGGTGTCGATCACCTTGGCCAGCGTGACCAGCTTGCCGGCCGTCTTGTCCGCCTCCGCCTTCGCGGTGCCGGTGGGGGCGGTCCAGCGCAGGGTGGCGAGCCGGCCCTCGGTGGCCAGCCAGCCGACCTCGGCGACCGGGCCCGCCTTCGCGGTCTTGGGCAGCGTGCGCCGATAGCCGGCCTTACCCAGCTTGGTGATCTTCGTGGCGCCGCTGGGCTGCACGTCGAGGGTGAACGTGGCCGCGTCGATCGACGTCTCGGTGACCGACAGCGTCAGCTCCGGCAGCACCGCCCCGGCCGCGCGCACCACGCACGTGTGCGTGTCGCCCCGCTCGGTGGCGGCGGCCACGTCGAACTCGCCACCGGTGTGCTCGGCGATCACCGCGAAGTCGAGCAGCCGGCAGGCGCCGCCCGAGGAGGCGGCCGCGACCGCGACCGGTGGGCGCGGCTCCGTCGGCACGTCGACCGTCGGGGCCTCCTCGGCGCAGCCGGCGGCGAGCAGGACGGCCGGCACGGCCAGCCAGATTCGGGCACGCACGGGAGACCTCCGCGGTCGGCGGCGGGTCCGACCCGCCGGAGTTCCGTCGGACACCGTACGGCGTGCCCGCGCGGGGACGGAAGCCCCTAATCGGTTACGTACGGACAGTGCCGACATCCTCGCCCGCAGCACGTACCACGCCGGGCCAGGAAGCCCGCGCTGAGCACGAACAGTCCGGTCTCCGGATCCAGGTAGCCGGCCTCCCCGGCGGCCAGGGCGGCGGCGTGCACGGCCAGGATCCGGTCCCGCCCCGGGTGATCCGGCGACAGCCGCGACGGGTGCGGTTCGGTAAGCGGCCGGTCCGCCAGCTCGTCACGCACCGCTGAAGTGTAAGGAAGGGCCCCTGCTTAACGTTTTCTGCATAGGAGGGGCCCCCTTTTAACATCCCCCACGGATGGTCCGCTCGGCCAGCAGGAACGCCTGGGACTGCCGCTCCGTGGCGACCGGCGCGCGGACCAGCGTCGCCGAGACCGTGAACCCGGCCGTCGCGAGTTGCGCGGCCAGTCGTTCCGGCGGCAGCCAGTGCACGTCGTACGCGACGTCGTGGCCGTACGCCCGCTCCAGCCGTACGCACCGGTCACCGGCCTTGACCGCGAGGAGCAGGTGACCGCCCGGGGCGAGCGCCCGGTGGAAACCGGCGAACACCCCGGGCAGCAGCTCCGGTGGCAGGTGGATGATCGAGTACCAGGAGACCAGCCCGGCCAGCGAGGCGTCGGGCACGGTCAGCTCGGTCAGCGAGCCCACCTCGAAACGCAGCTCCGGGTACGCGCGGCGGGCCACCGCCACCATGCCGGGCGACAGGTCGACGCCGCCGATGTCCAGGCCGAGCCGGTGCAGGTGGGCGGTGACGCGACCGGTGCCGCAGCCCACTTCCAGCACCGGCCGGCCCGGCCCGACCGTCTCGGCGTACGCGGCCAGCAGCGCCCGGTCCAGCGGTGGTTCCACCACGTCGGGCAGCAGCCGCGCGTAGTCCTCGGCGACCGTGTCGTACGCGGCTCGCGTCTCCACCAGCCACCCGGGTTCGCTCACACCCACCTGCCCCACCCCTCGATCATGAAGTTGACGGTCGCCGCGTCGGCGTGTCGCACCGCCAACTTCATGATCACGCGCTCGGGGTTGGGGTGGGGGTGGGGAGCCAGGTGAGGGCCTGGCCGTGGCCTCTGGTCCAGGCCAGGGGGCGGCCGTCCAGGGCCAGCACGTTGTGGAAGCCTTCGGCGGGTGGCTCGGGCAGCGCCGCGTGCGGCAGCACGGACGGGTCCTCGTTGGCGATCCAGTGACCGGGCAGCGTCCGTACCAGCGCGGTGAACGCGTCCCGGCGCGCCTTCGGCACCTGGTAGAGCACGGAACTGTGGAACACCACGAGCGTCGCCCCGGGCGGGGCCTGCGCCGCCAGCGCGGGCAGGTCGTCCACCAGGTCACCGCGTACCAGCAGTGGCGGATCGGCCGCCGCGACCGCCGCCGCGGCGCGCAGCCGGTCCCGGCGGTGCCGGTGCTCCGGCCAGATCAGCGCCTCCAGCCAGGCCACGTCGGCCGGGTCGGTGACGTAGAGCGGGTTCAGGTCCAGCCCGGCCCGCCACACCACCTCCGGACGCCGCTCCGGCGGCTCGGCGCCGGTCAGGTCACAGTCGAGCAACGGCTCGCCGTCGCCGATCCGCCGATCGCCGTAGCGGTAGGCGTACCGGTCCGGGTAGAGGCACAGCCCGGCGGAGGCGCCGACCTCCAGCAACGCCAGCGGCTGCGGCAACGCGGCGAGCACCGGCAGCAGAGCCGCGCAGCGTCCCGCCTCGTTCGTCTGCGTCGCCCGCACCCGCATCTGCGCCGCCACGTCCGGCCAGTGCCCCATCACGTACGCGCGGAACGCCGCCGGGTCGTCCACCGGCCCGCCGCGCAGCCGCACCACCCCGAACAGCAGGTTCGGCTGACGCTTGGCCGGCGGCAGCGTGTCGAGCAGGGCGAGCAACTCCGGGTCACCGGCGACCACCCGCGACAACCGCTCGTACGCCGGGGACACGCCGCGCGCCTCACGCTCGGCGAACGCCCGATAGATGTCGGTCGTGCTCATCCCCCGAGCATTCCAGCTCGCGTACGCGATGGGCTGTGACAGTGGGCACCTACGGAAGTTTGGGCCGACGGGGACGAAGCCCTCGGGAGATCTCCTCCAGGTGCCGCTGTTGGTGCTCGCGCACCATGGCCTCCCAGACCTCCTGGTCGAAGTCCGGATCGAGCGGCACCCACCGGTGCGAGCCGTCGCAGTAGTGGAACCGTTCGTCGCCCGGCCGAATGACACTCATCGCACCCACCCGAGGAAGCGCTGATGCAACACCCCGGCCGGTACCCAGGTCAGATCCTCCGCCGCCCACACCAGATAGGACCCCATGTACAAGCTCAACGACACCGGCGCTCCGGCGAACTCGGCCCGCAGCTCGCGACGCCGCGTCGGGCAGGGCCACGGAGCGCCACACCCACCGCAGCTCCACACCGGAAGAACCGGCCCGTGGGTGGTCACCGGAGGCCGTCCAGGAAGCGCCGGGTGGCGGTCCGCGCCTGCCTGCGGGCCGCCCATTCGACCTGCTGACAGGGGTACGGGCACAGACGCGCCCACCATGCCCGGCACCCCGTGCAGAAGCCGTCGACGCCGGGTACGTGTACCGACAGGATCTGCCGGACCTGCGGCTCCGTCACGTCTGCTCCTCACCCGGCCAGTGGCCGCGACGGATCGGGATGCGATGGCGTGCGCGGCACGGCAGTTCCGCACCGCAGCGGCAGATCCACCGCCAGCGTCGCCAGGACCACACCGGACGGTGCCGCCGGGCGAGGGTCAGCGCGACCGCCAACACGTACTCCTCGTACGACACACGAGCACGCATGCCGCCTCCTACTTTGTTCATGCGCGGGTAATTTTGCGCGCGCATTTTCAGTCAGTCAACGATGTGCGCGCATGTCGTGCGGGCGTGTCGCGTGTCCACCGCACGCCGGCCGGCGGCACAATCACCGGCATGGAAAGTCCGACCTTCGTTCGCTTCCAGCTCGGGGCGCAGTTACGCAAAGCGCGAGAGCAGGCCGATGTCACCGCCGAGGAAGCAGCGGCGGCAATCGAGGTGACCGCGAGCACCCTGCGCCGCATCGAGGCCGGTCGGGTCGGTATCAAAGGCCCTGCGCTCAACGCGCTGCTTGATCGCTACGGCGTCACCGATGCCGAACTGCGCGACACGCTGCTGTCGATGGCGCGCACCGGGAAGCAGCGCGGCTGGTGGGCGAAATACGGGGATCTACCCTCGTCGTATCGGCAGTACATCGGATTGGAATCCGCAGCCGAGGAGGTGCAGACCTTCGAGACGCTTGTCGTGCCGGGCCTGCTCCAGACACCGGCATACTCGCGGGCGATGATGGCGGAGGATGCCTTCGAACCTTCACCCGAGGCGGTCGAGAGGCGAGTCGCCGTCCGGACGCACCGCCAGGAGCTGATCTCGTCGGGCAAGCTCCGCCTGGTAGCTGTACTGGACGAAGCAGTCCTGCACCGCCAGATCGGTGGTGCAGCCGTCATGGCCGACCAGCTCACCGCCTTGCTCGACGCCGGCAGCCGATGGAACGTCACGGTCCAGGTGATCCCGTTCCGGGAAGGTGCCTACGCTTCCATGCTGTCGAGCTTCCACATCCTCAACTTCGCTGACGGCCCCAGCGTGGTGTACATCGAGGGTTTGACGGGCGATCTCTACGCGGAGGGCGAGGATGTGCGCCGCTGTACGGTGGTGTTCAACAGCCTGCGCGCCGCGGCCCTGTCGCCAACCGACTCGGCGGCAATGATCAAAGCAATCCGAGGCGCGCTGCCCGTGGAGTAGGAGGCGGACGTGGACTCGCAGTGGCGCAAGAGCACCCGGAGCGGCACCAACGGAGCCTGCGTCGAAGCGAGATACGCCGACCAGGCAGTAGAAGTCCGCGACAGCAAGGATGCAGGCGGCGCGGTTCTACGCTTCAAGCGTCAGCCGTGGCAAGCGTTCCTCCGCACCCTGCGCTGAGCGCCCACCTCGGCGGTGCTCGTGCCAGGCGCTGGCAGGAAATGGAGGTGGCATGACAGACCGGATCGGCATCAAGTGGCGCAAATCGAGTCGCAGCGACAACAACGGCGGAGCGTGCGTTGAGATTGCCGCAGTCAACGGGAGCATCCTGATCCGCGACAGCAAGGATGCGTCCGGCCCGGTTCTGCGCTTTGGGCGTCAGCCGTGGCAGGTGTTCCTCCGTACCCTGCGCTGAGCCCGACTCGCCAAAGCACGCGCGAGCGCGGCAGGGAGGTCCCTGCCGCGCTCGCGTCTTCGGTCGGTCGTCAGCTGCAGCCGCTGGTGGAGCCGCAGCCCTCGCAGACGTAGCAGCTACCGGCGGGCCGCATCTTCGTGCCGCAGGTGAAGCAGAGCGGCGCGTCGGCGGCCTTGCCGATCACGGCCTCCAGCAGCTCCGTGCTGGAACCCACCACCGGCGCGGGCTTGACCGCGGCGACGTCGGCCATCTCCTGCGCCGGCTGCGCGACCGGGCCGGTCTTCGGCTCCGGCGCCTCGACCGGGGCGGAGGCGGCCATCGCGGTGAGGTCCGCACCGCTCGCCTCCGCCTCCGCCTCGGCCGCGAGCTGGGCGGCCCGCTCCTTGGCGGTGAAGATGCCCAGCTCGGCGCGGCGGTCGTACGGCAGGAAGTCCAGCGCCAGGCGACGGAAGATGTAGTCCATCACCGAGGCGGCCATCCGCACGTCCGGGTCGTCGGTCATGCCGGCCGGCTCGAAGCGCATGTTGGTGAACTTGCTGACGTACGTCTCCAGCGGGACGCCGTACTGGAGACCGATGGAGATGGCCACCGAGAAGGCGTCCATCACGCCGGCCAGGGTCGAGCCCTGCTTCGACATCTTGAGGAAGACCTCGCCGAGACCGTCGTCCGGGTACGACGAGGCGGTGAGGTAGCCCTCCGCGCCGCCGACCGAGAAGGAAATGGTCTCCGACGGGCGCTTCTTCGGCAGCCGCTTGCGCACCGGGCGGTACTCGACGACCTTCTCCACGACCTTCTCCGGCTCGGCGGCCGGGGCCTGGGTCTCGACGGTGCTCTTGTTCTTCTTCGCCGCCGACAGCGGCTGGCCGACCTTGCAGTTGTCCCGGTAGATCGCCAGCGCCTTGAGGCCGAGCTTCCAGCCCTCGAAGTAGATCTTCTCGACGTCCTCGACGGTGGCCTGCTCCGGCATGTTGACCGTCTTGGAGATGGCGCCGGAGATGAACGGCTGGACGGCCGCCATCATCCGCACGTGGCCCATCGGCGCGATCGAGCGCTCGCCCATGGCGCAGTCGAAGACCGGGTAGTGCTCCGGCTTGAGGCCCGGGGCGTCCACCACGTGGCCGTGGTCGGCGATGTGCTCGACGATCGCCTCGACCTGCTCCTCGGGGTAGCCGAGGCTGCGCAGGGCGCGCGGCACGGTCTGGTTGACGATCTGCATCGAGCCGCCACCGACCAGCTTCTTGAACTTCACCAACGCCAGGTCCGGCTCGACGCCGGTGGTGTCGCAGTCCATCATCAGGCCGATGGTGCCGGTCGGGGCGAGCACGCTGGCCTGCGAGTTGCGCCAGCCGTGCTTGTCACCGAGCTTGTTGCCCAGCGTCCACTGCTTGGTCGCCTCGCGCTGCACGGCGGTGCCCACGGTGCCGGTCGGCTTGATCGCGTCGTTGGCGGCGGCGTGCTTGCGCATGACCCGCTTGTGCGGCTCGGCGTTGCGGGCGTAGCCGTCGTACGGCCCGACGATGCCGGCCAGCTCGGCGGACCGGCGGTAGGCGGTGCCGGTCATCAGCGAGGTGATCGCGGCGGACACCTCCCGGCCCTGCTCCGAGTCGTACGGCAGGCCGGAGGCCATCAGCAGCGCGCCCAGGTTGGCGTACCCGATGCCGAGCTGCCGGTAGGCGCGGGTGGTCTCACCGATCTTCTCGGTCGGGAAGTCGGCGAAGCAGATCGAGATGTCCATCGCGGTGATGACGAACTCGACCGACTTGACGAACTTCTCCACCTCGAAGCCGCCGTCGGCGCGCAGGAACTTCATCAGGTTCAGCGAGGCCAGGTTGCACGAGGAGTTGTCCAGGTGCAGGTACTCCGAGCACGGGTTCGACGCGGTGATCCGCCCGGTCTCCGGGCAGGTGTGCCAGTCGTTGATGGTGTCGTCGTACTGCAGGCCCGGGTCGGCGCACTCCCACGCGGCCTGGGAGATGGTGCGGAACAGCTTCTTCGCGTCGATCGTCTCGATGGTCTGCCCGTCGAGCCGGCCGCGCAGGTCGAAGCCGCCACCGTTCTCCACGGCGGTCATGAACTCGTCGGAGACGCGGACCGAGTTGTTGGCGTTCTGGTACTGCACGCTGACGATGTCGGCGCCACCCAGGTCCATGTCGAACCCGGCGTCGCGCAGCGCGCGGATCTTGTCCTCCTCGCGCGCCTTGGTCGCCACGAACTCCTCGATGTCCGGGTGGTCGACGTCGAGGATGACCATCTTGGCCGCGCGCCGGGTGGCGCCGCCGGACTTGATGGTGCCGGCGGAGGCGTCCGCGCCGCGCATGAAGCTGACCGGGCCGGAGGCGGTGCCGCCGGAGGAGAGCAGTTCCTTCGAGGAACGGATGCGGGACAGGTTCACCCCGGCGCCCGAGCCGCCCTGGAAGATCCGCCCCTCCTCCTTGTACCAGTCGAGGATGGAGTCCATCGAGTCGTCGACCGACAGGATGAAGCAGGCGCTGACCTGCTGCGGCGACGGCGTGCCGACGTTGAACCACACCGGCGAGTTGAAGCTGAACACCTGGTGCAGCAGCATCCAGGTCAGCTCGTGCGCGAACACCTCGGCGTCGGCCGGGGTGGCGAAGTAGCCGTACTCCTCACCGGCGGTGCGGTAGGTGTCGACCACCCGGTCGATCAGCTGCCGCAGCGACCACTCCCGCTCCGGGGTCCCCACCGCGCCCCGGAAGTACTTGGTGGTCACGATGTTCGCCGCGTTCACCGACCAGGACTCGGGGAACTCCACCCCGCGCTGCTCGAAGTTGATCGAGCCGTCCCGCCAGTTCGTCATGACGACGTCGCGGCGCTCCCAGGTGACCTCGTCGTAGGGATGCACCCCCTCGGTCGTCCAGACGCGCTCGATCTTCAGCCCCGCCCCGGCCTTGTTCCGTGACCTGCTGGTCGTCACGCCCTCGCCCCCCTCGTCGGCACGGTCACCCACCGCGCCTCGTGTACCTGTCAGAAACCCGAAAATGTCAGCTGATCGCGCCGGCGGCGTCCGCCGCACCGGCACCGGCGCCCTCCCGGGCGCGCGCGGCGGCCCGCAGCGTCTCGATCTCCCGCTCGAAGTCGGCGAGCGAGTCGAAGGACCGGTAGACGCTGGCGAACCGCATGTAGGCCACCTCGTCGAGGTCGCGCAACGGGCCGAGGATGGCCAGGCCCACCTCGTGGCTGGGGATCTCGGCCGCCCCCTTGGCCCGTACGGTCTCCTCGACCTTCTGTGCCAGCAGCGCGATCGAGTCGTCGTCGACCGGCCGCCCCTGGCACGCCTTGCGCACCCCGCCGATGATCTTCGTACGGCTGAACGGCTCGGTCACCCCGCTGCGCTTGACCACCGCGAGCACCGCCTCCTCGACGGTGGTGAACCGTTTGCCGCACTCCGGGCAGGACCGCCGTCGCCGGATGAGCTGGCCGTCGTCGGCCTCCCGCGAGTCGACCACCCGGGAGTCGGCGTGCCGGCAGTACGGACAGCGCATGGGCCCGACCTCCTGGCGTCGATCGCGGGCACACCTACCGGCTCCCGGGCACACGTCGGCACGGCGGAGTCATCGTCCGATGACCGTCGCCGGATGCGCGGTGCGGGAGTGCGTTCGGTAGTTGAACCCAACCTGTGGGCGACTTACGCCCGTGTGACTACTACATCTAGGGGTCGACCGTATGCCGAACCCCAAGCGAGGTCAAGTTGGCGGGCGTGTCCGGCGCGTCATCAGAATCACGGTCGGCGCGACCCCGCCGAGGAGCCCAACGGACGGCCTCCCGCGCTGGACACGGCCCGCCGCAATGGAACATCTGTACGAGCGGCGTACCCTTCTATCAGAACAACAGTTCGGAAATCCAGGAATTCGGCACGACACGCCGACAGCAGGTCGTACAGATGTTTGAAAATGACCGATCTCACCTATACGGTCAGACCACACGCACCACGAGCCGACGAGGCACCCCAGCGCCGACCAGGGAGGGACGGACGTGACCGAGGACCGGGCCAGCCGGCAGAAGAACCCGCAGCCGAACGACGGGGCGGGTCCTCCGGCGACCCGCCGCCCCCGCGCCGCCCGCAGCCGCACCGCCCCGGCGGCGGTACGCCCGGTCACGCCGGTGGTGAGCAGCTTCCCCGACCCGACGAGCGTCGACCTGACCGCCCGGCAGCGGCGGATCCTGGAGTTCATCCGCACCTGGGTCGAGCGGCACGGCTACCCGCCGAGC
Source organism: Micromonospora sp. C41 (assembly GCF_018070485.1). NCBI lineage: Bacteria > Bacillati > Actinomycetota > Actinomycetes > Micromonosporales > Micromonosporaceae > Micromonospora > Micromonospora sp. C41. The sequence goes on from NZ_JAGPXP010000020.1 coordinate 117,708, forward strand.
GTGCGCGAGATCGGTGAGGCGGTCGGCCTGGTCTCCCCGTCCAGCGTCGCCTACCAGCTCAAGGAGTTGGAGAAGAAGGGCTTCCTGCGCCGCGACCCGAACCGGCCACGCGCCGTCGACGTCCGGGCCCCGGGCGAGGCCGACGACGAGGCCGCCCGCGCGCAGCGCCCCACCCCGGCGTACGTGCCGATGCTGGGCCGCATCGCCGCCGGTGGGCCGATCCTGGCCGAGCAGGCGGTGGAGGACATCTTCCCCCTCCCCCGCGAGCTGGTCGGCGAGGGCGAGGTCTTCATGCTCCAGGTCAAGGGCGACTCGATGCTCGACGCGGCGATCTGCGACGGCGACTGGGTGGTCGTCCGGCAGCAGCCCAACGCCGAGGTCGGCGACATCGTCGCCGCGATGCTCGACGGCGAGGCGACGGTCAAGACCTACCGGCGGCGGGACGGGCACGTCTGGCTGATGCCGCAGAACCCGGCCTTCGACCCGATCCCCGGCGACGACGCCACCATCATGGGTCGCGTGGTGGCGGTGCTGCGCCGCATCTGACCCCACAGCAGCGGAAAGGGGGTGACCGTCGCGGTCACCCCCTTTTCCGTGTCGTCTCAGTAGCGGTCGCCCCGGTACTCCCGGCCACCACCGGACACCGGGCCGTACTGACCCCGATCGTCGTAGCCGTCGTCGCGGCGCGCGCCACGCGGGTCCTGGCCGCGACGCGGCGGCTCGGCCCGGCCGCCGCCTCCGCGCGGCCCGCCACCGGGCTGCCCGCGGTAACCGGGCCCGCCCGGGCCGCCACCCTGACCGCCACGACCCGAACCGCCCTGGCCGCCGCCGCCCTGGCCACCGCCGTAGACACCGCCACCGCGACCTCCGCCGCCGGCCGGGGCGCCACCGCCGTACACCCCACCACCCTGCGGACGGGTGCCGCCCGGGGGACGGCCACCGCCCTGGCCACGGCCGCCCTCCTGAGGGCCGCCGCCGTACACGCCGCCACCCGGCCGGCCACCGCCGTAGACGCCGCCCGAGGGCGGACGGTCGCCGTTCGCCGCGCCACCGTAGACGCCGCCCTGGCCCCCGCCGTAGACGCCGCCGCGTGGGGCGTCCGGCCGTTCCGCCGACGGGAACCCGCCGTTCACCGGGAACTCGCCGCTGCGCTCGGGCTCCTCGGCCGCCGCCCGCGGCGCGGGCTTGCGCCGCGACCGCAGGATCCCGAAGACGCCCGCGCCGACCAGGAGCGCGCCGATCACCCCGACCGCCGCGATCAGGTACGTGATCTCGTCGAGTGAGAGCCCTTCGAGCCAGGACTTCTCGGCGGCCGCCTTCGTCTCGGCCTTGCCGCCGTTCGGGAGCGCCTCCGCGCCACTGGTGGACGGCGTGTAGCTGAGAATGTCGATCGGATCCGAGTCGTCCAGCGTCCCGCCGTCGGAGACGGTGACGAACAACTTGCCGTCGGGCGTGTACGAGATCGCCTCGCCGAACGGGTCGGCCAGCGGGGTGATCCGGGGCTTACCTGTGGTCAGCGCCTTGACGATGTCGCCGCCGGACACGTCGAACTCGAACGCGTCGGCGTACGTGCGCAGCACGACCTTGCTGCCGTCGGGTGAACGGGCCGCGCCGGTCACCAGCGCTCGCCCGGGCGACCCGAGCTTGTTCTCGGTGTCGGTCTTCGGCAGCGTGACCTCGCCGACCTTCTTCATCGGGATCGGCTCGGGGTCGCCGGCGGCCTTCAGCTTCACCGTCGGCGTGAAGATCTCCGACTTGCCGGACAGGTCCTTGGTGATCACCAGCGGCATGTTGTCGTCGCCGACGAGCAGGGCCTCCGCGTCGTGCGGCTCCTTGCCCGGGTAGCTGAGCCGGTGCAGCACCGGCTGCTTCGCGCCGCTGAGCGGCATCGTCCAGACCGCGACCCGCTCCCGGCGGGTCTTCTTCTCCACGTTGTCGCCGGTGTCGGCGATCCAGAGGGTCTTGCGGTCCGGGCCGAGCGCCAGGTCCTCCGTGTCGAAGGGCCCGTCACCGGAGTACCGGACCTCCTTCTCGACCTTGCACTTGGCGTCCAGGTAGAAGACCCGCTTGCGGCTGGGGTCGTCGGTGCCGTCGTTGATCACGACGTACCCGCTGCTGGTGGCGATCAGGCCGGACAGCTCGCGGAGGCGGTTGTCCTCGACCGTGCACTTCTTCTTGGGAGCCGCGGCCAGCACGGGGGCCGCGGCGGGAGCCGCCGGGGCCGGCCCGGCCGGCGCCACGACCGCGCCGACCAGGCCGAGCGCGAGCGTGACCGAGGAGACAACGTGCCGCATGACGCTCAGTGTCGCACGACGCGGGTTTCCGGCGGGTGACGCCGGACGGCTCACCGTCCGGCGCCCACCCGCTCGTCGCTGGTCAGCCGATCCCCCGCCCGGTAGGGCGCGAGCTCGGCGGCGAGCCCCTGGCCCACCCGTACGTGCAGCAGCGTGCCTTCGGGCAGGTGAGCGGTGCTGAGCACCTCACCCTGCCGGTGCGCCCGGGCGACCAGGTCACCCCGGTCGTACGGGAGCACGACGCGCACCTCGACGGCCGGCCGGGGCAGCCGGCGCTCGACCGCCTCGCGCAGCTCGTCGATCCCGCGGCCACTGTGCGCGGAGACGAACACGGCGTCCGGCCACAGCCGCTTGAGCCGCAGCATCGTCTCCTCGTCGGTGGCGTCGGTCTTGTTCACCACCAGGAGCTCCGGCAGCCGGTCGGCGCCCACCTCGGCGAGCACCTCGCGTACCGCCCGGACCTGCTCCTCCGGGTCCGGGTGGGTGCCGTCGACCACGTGCACGACCAGGTCCGCGTCGGCGACCTCCTCCAGCGTCGAGCGGAACGCCTCGACGATCTGGTGCGGCAGGTGCCGGACGAAGCCGACCGTGTCGGACAGCGTGTAGAGCCGCCCGTCGGACGTGGTGGCGCGGCGGGTGGTCGGGTCCAGCGTGGCGAACAGCGCGTTCTCCACCAGCACGCCCGCCCCGGTGAGGCGGTTGAGCAGGCTGGACTTGCCGGCGTTGGTGTAGCCGGCGATGGCCACCGCCGGCACCGCGTTACGGGTGCGTCGGGAGCGCTTGGTCTGGCGTACCGTCGCCATGCTCTTGATCTCGCGGCGCAGCCGCGCGATGCGGTGGCGGATACGCCGACGGTCGGTCTCCAGCTTGGTCTCACCGGGACCGCGCAGGCCCACGCCGCCGCCGGCGCCACCGCCGCGACCGCTACCGCCGGTCTGCCGGGACAGCGTCTCGCCCCAACCGCGCAGGCGCGGCAGCAGGTATTCGAGCTGGGCCAGCTCGACCTGCGCCTTGCCCTCCTTGCTCTTGGCGTGCTGGGCGAAGATGTCGAGGATCAGGGCGGTCCGGTCGACCACCTTGACCTTGGTGCGCTGCTCCAGGTTGCGCAGCTGCGACGGCGACAGCTCACCGTCGCAGATGATGGTGTCGGCGCCGGTGGACAGCACCACCGCGCCCAGGTCGTCGACCTTGCCGCGACCGATGTACGTGGCCGGGTCGGGCCGGTGCCGGCGCTGGATCAGCCCTTCGAGCACCTGCGAGCCGGCCGTCTCGGCCAGCGCCGCCAGTTCGGTGAGGCTGTTGTCGACGTCGGTCTGGGTGCCCTCGGTCCAGACGCCGACCAGGACGACCCGCTCCAGCCGCAGCTGGCGGTATTCGACCTCGGTGATATCTGTGAGTTCGGTGGAGAGGCCGGGGACCCGCCGCAGCGCCTGCCGCTCCGACAGCTCGTACTCGCCCGTGGTGGCCTCGAGCTCGTCGTCGGTGTAGGGATGGAAGGTCTCCTGCTCGCGCAAACTGCGCCTCCTGTCCGTTATGTGCATCGCCGAGAATTTTCGGCGCGTGACAGCAATCCTGACATGTGACAACGCCCGGCGCACCTGCCTTATGCCCGTGACGCTACTGACCGGTAGCGGGGGCGGATGCCGGGCGACCTGCGCGGGCGAGTAGAAATGCCAGTCGAGCCGCTCAGCGCCGACGGAGGAGTTTCTCGTGGCCAACACACGACTGCCGAGTGCCGGATTCTCCATCACCATCCGGATCGCGGTACCCGCCGACGCCTCCTCCATCGGCCGGCTCACCACCGCCGCCGGCGAGGCCGGGGCCATCGTCACCGCGCTGGACGTGGTCGACTCCGACCCCGCGCACGTGATCGTCGACCTCACCTGCGACACCGCCGACGCCGGGCACGCCGACCAGGTCGTCGACGCGCTCACCGCGCTCGACGGGGTGGACGTCCGCAAGGTCTCCGACCGCACGTTCCTGCTGCACCTCGGCGGCAAGATCGAGGTGACCCCGAAGGTCGCGCTGCGTACCCGCGACGAGCTGTCCCGCGCGTACACCCCGGGTGTGGCCCGGGTCTGCATGGCCATCGCGGAGAACCCGGCCGACGCGCGCCGGCTCACCATCAAGCGCAACACCGTCGCCGTGGTCAGCGACGGCACCGCCGTGCTCGGCCTGGGCAACCTCGGCCCGGCCGCCTCGCTGCCGGTGATGGAGGGCAAGGCCGCCCTGTTCAAGCGCTTCGGCGGGGTGGACGCCTGGCCGGTGGTGCTGGACACCCAGGACACCGACGAGATCGTGGCGATCGTCAAGGCGATCGCGCCCGCGTACGGCGGCATCAACCTGGAGGACATCGCCGCGCCGCGCTGCTTCGAGATCGAGGCCCGGCTGCGCGAGGCGCTGGACATCCCGGTCTTCCACGACGACCAGCACGGCACCGCGATCTGCGTGCTGGCCGCGCTGACGAACGCGCTGCGCGTCGTGGGCAAGCAGCTCGCGGACGTCCGGGTCGTGGTCTCCGGCGCCGGCGCGGCCGGCACCGCGATCATGAAGCTGCTGCTGCGCCAGGGCGTGGGCGACATCATCGCGTACGACCGCCAGGGCGCCCTGCACCGCGGCCTGCCGGACCTCAACCCGGCCTGGCAGTGGCTGGCCGAGAACACCAACAAGGAGAACTACTCCGGCGACCTGGCCGGTGCGGTACGCGGCGCGGACGTGTTCATCGGCGTGAGCGCGCCGAACCTGCTCACCGGCGACGACATCGCCCAGATGGCGAAGGACTCGATCGTCTTCGCGCTGGCGAACCCCGACCCGGAGGTGGACCCGCGCGAGGCGCGCAAGTACGCCGCCGTGGTCGCCACCGGCCGCTCCGACCAGCCCAACCAGATCAACAACGTGCTCGCCTTCCCCGGCGTGTTCCGCGGCATGCTCGACGCGCACGCCGAGGAGTTCACCGAGGAGATGGCGCTCGCCGCCGCCCGGGCCATCGCGGACGTGGTCGGCGAAGACAAGATCAACCCGACGGTGATCGTGCCGAGCGTCTTCGACTCCCGGGTCGCCCCGGCGGTGGCCGCCGCGGTGCGGGCCGCCGCCCAGAACCCGGCCGCCACGCCGGCGCCGGCGGCCGACCCGGGCCCGGCGGACCTGCCCGAGATCGCCGCCAACGCCAGCGCCACCCCCTGACGCGCTCCTCCCGCTCGCGGCGCCCTCTCGCAGGGCAGCGCCTCCTCGCGGGACAGCGCCTCCTCAGGGCAGCGCCTACTCGCGGGACAGCGCCTCCTCGCAGGGCAGCGCCTCCTCGCGGGACAGCGCCCTCTCGCAGGGCAGCGCCACCTCGCGGGGCACGCCCCTGCCGGGTCGGAGACACGAGCGCGCGTGTTCCGGGCACGCGCACGGCTTCTGGGTGCACGTGCCGATTCGGGCACACCAGCAGCTTCGGGGACAGGGGCGTGGCTTCCACCGCACGCGAGTTGCCCGGCTCAGACGCTCTTCTCAGCACACGCGCGCACTTCTTCGGCTACGACGCCACCCGCACCCGCACCCGCACCCGCACCCGCACCCGCACCCGCATGAGGGTCAGGCGTCGCCCGACGCGCGTCCACGCGAGATCTTGGAAGGAAATGGCAGCCAGAGGGGCTGTTCAGTCCCATGACATCTGTCAGCGTTGAAGTCCCGATACATGTGTCACGTGGTAGGGATCTTGGGTCGGGTGGTATGTGCTGCCGGGCATGGCTTCTCGGCGGCATGTGATGAACCTGCT
>NZ_JAGPXP010000021.1:0-112395 GCF_018070485.1 Micromonospora sp. C41
GCACTCAAGGAGATCGACATCGCCGCCAACTTCATGATCGACGCGGCCGAGACGCGGCTGAGACGCGGCTGAGACGCGGGGCTAGAGGGGGGCGGACTCTCGCAGGGCTAGGTGGTGAGGGGTTACCAACTCGCGGGGTGGGGAGTCGCGGTCGGGGCCGAGACGTCCGGCCAGGAGCTCGACCGCCAGGCGGGCGATGCGTTCCTTGTCGGGGGCGACTGTGGTCAGCGTCGGGATCGAGAAGCGGCCGTCCTCGATGTCGTCGAAGCCGGCCACCGCGACGTCCTCGGGCACGCGCAGGCCCGCCTCGTGCAGGGCGCGCAGCGCGCCGAGCGCGAGCGTGTCGTTGAAGCAGAAGACGGCGTCGGGGCGTACCCCGGTGGCGAGCAGGTGCCGCATGGCGGCGGCGCCGTCCGCGCGGTGCCAGGCCGGCGCGGGCGCCACCAGGCGGTCGTCGTACGCGATGCCGGCCTCGGCCAGCGCGGCGGTGTAGCCGGCCAGGCGGAGCCGGGCGCTGGCGCCCTCGGGGGTGCGCTGGGAGCCGATCGCGGCGATCCGGCGGCGGCCGAGCCCGATCAGGTGGGCGGTGATCTCCCGGGCGGCGGCCACGTTGTCGATCATGATGTGGTCGGCGGGGCCGTTGTCGACCCGTTCGCCGAGCAGCACCACGGGCAGGCCGTGCAGGGCGGCGAGGTCGTCGGAGGTGAGCGCGAGCGGGCTCAGGATCAGGCCGTCGATCATGTGGTCGCCGATGCCGCTGGCGGCCTTGCGCTCCTGCTCGGAGCCGCCGCCGGTCTGGTGGATGAGCACCGTCCAGTCGTGGTCGGCGGCGGCGGTGACGACGTGCCGGGCCAGCTCGGCGAAGTAGGGGATGTCGAGCTCGGGCACGGCCAGGGCGATCACCCCGGTACGCCCTTTGCGCAGGTTGCGGGCCGACAGGTTGGGCCGGTAGTTGAGCGCGGCGATGGCCTCCTCGACCCGGGCCCGGGTGTCGGCGCGCACGTGTTGGTAGCCGTTGACGACGTTGGAAACGGTCTTCACCGACACTCCGGCCCGCTCCGCGACGTCCTTGAGCCTGTGCCGCACTGAACTGTCCTCCCGGTGAACGCTGGCCGCACTGTACCGCCTCACGACGACGTGACGACCTCTTCACACGGAGAGTTACAACGTTGCAGAAATTCACGGTCGATCAGGGCGGAGCCCTCCCGACCCGCGCGTCGGGAGGGCTCCGCGGTGCCCGCCTCAGGGGGTGGGGGCGGGCTCGGGGGTGTCCGAGTGCTCGCGCCGGGCGAGCCGGTTCTTGCGGTGGCCGTACCCGAAGTAGATGACCGCGCCGATCAGCATCCAGGCGAGGAACCGCAGCCAGGTCTCCACCGACAGGTTCAGGCTCAGGTAGAGGCACGCCACGGCGGTGAGGATCGGCAACACCGGCGAGAACGGCACCTTGAACGGCCGCTCCAGGTCGGGCCGGCGCTTGCGCAGGATCGGCACCGCGATCGCGACCAGCGTGAACGCGCAGAGCGCGCCGATGCTGACCAGGTCGGCCAGCGCCGACAGCGGAAGGAAACCGGCGAGCAGCGCCACCGCGACGGTCATGATCCCGGCGATCCGGTACGGGGTACCCCAGCGCGGGTGCACCTTGGCGATGGCGGGCGGGATGAGCCCGTCCCGGGCGATGGCGAAGCCGATCCGGCCCATGGCCACCAGGTCGACCAGGATCACGCTGGTGAGCCCGGCGACGGCGGCGATGGAGACGAGCACCGCGGCCCAGCCGGCGCCGACCGCCCGGAACGCGGACGCGATCGGCGCGCCCTCGTCGATCTCGGTGTACTTGACCATGCCGACCACGACCAGCGAGACGCCGATGTAGAGCACCGTGGAGATGAGCAGCGTGCCGAGCAGACCCAGCGGCAGGTCCCGCTTGGGCTTGCGGGTCTCCTCACCCAGGTTCGCCACGGCCTCGAACCCGGTGTACGCGAAGAACACCACTGCGGCGGCGGTGAGCACCCCGACGAAACCGAAGACGGAGGGCTCCAGCCCGAAGATGACCTGGGTGACCGGCTGCTTGATGCCGTCGTCCCCGGCGCCGGCCGGCTCGGCGGCCGGGATGAACGGGCTGAGGTTGGCCGCCTTGACGAAGAACAGCCCGGCGATGATCACGAAGGCGCAGATCGCCACCTTGACCAGCACCAGCAGGTTGGTGACCCGGGCGGACTCCCGGATGCCGACGATGGCGACCACGCCGAGCACCAGCACGATGCCGATCGCGCCGAGGTTGACGACGCTGCCCTCCTCGGCGAACCAGGCGCTGGGCAGGCCGAACAGGTCGGCGAGGTAGCCGGACCAGCCGCGGGCCACCACCGCCGCGCCGAGCGCGAACTCCAGCAGCAGGTCCCAGCCGATGATCCAGGCGACGATCTCGCCCATCGTCGCGTACGCGTAGGTGTAGGCGCTGCCGGCGGTCGGCACGCTGCTGGCCAGTTCGGCGTAGCAGAGCGCGGCGAGCAGCGCGACCAGGCCGGCGATGCCGAACGAGATCACCACGCCCGGCCCGGCGCTGTTGCGCGCCTCGACACCGGTGAGCGTGAAGATGCCGGTGCCGATCACGATGCCGATGCCGAAGCCCATCAGGTCGACCGCGCCGAGCCGGCGCCGCAGTCCCGGCTTGCCGTCCTCGCCGTCGGCGTCGCCCTGGGCGAGCACGTCCCCGATCGGCTTGGTTCGCAGGACCGACATCTGATCACCTCCCCCGCCGTGTGGCCGCCACGGTGGCGGTCTGTGACCGGGCTAGCTACCCAGCCGTTTTCCGCTCCAATCCCGCACGGCAGGTATCGGAATCGTCACGATCCGGCCGAGGTCGGACGGCGCGGGACATCGATCACCGGTCAAGGTCTTGCGCCGGGCACGGATAGATGAAAGTTTCCTACCGGAGGCGTGGGCAGTGCGGCGAATCTTGCCGCAACCCCGCCGCCGACCGTCCCCCCGGACCCGACGAAGGGACCGCACCGCATGAAGGCAACTCGGCTCGGAGCCGCCGCGCTGGCCGCGGCGCTGCTCAGCGCGCTGGTCGCCGGCACGCCGGCGCAGGCCGCACCCGACGACACCAGCACCGCCACTTCCCCCTCCACCGACTGCGTCACCGACCCGGCCACGCCCAAGCGCCAGTTCCGGGCCATGTGGATCGCCTCGGTGACGAACATCGACTGGCCCACAAAGGACTCCTGGACCGCGCCGGACCAGGTGGCCAAGCAGAAGGCCGAATACCTGGCCTGGCTCGACCTGGCCCAGAAGCTCAACCACAACGCCGTCGTGGTCCAGGTCCGCCCGACCGCCGACGCGTTCTGGCCCTCGCCGTACGAGCCGTGGTCGGAGTACCTGACCGGAGTACGCGGCAAGAACCCCGGCTGGGACCCGCTGGCCTTCCTGGTCGACGAGTCGCACAAGCGCAACCTGGAGTTCCACGCCTGGTTCAACCCGTACCGCGTCTCCATGCCCGCCCCCGGCGGCGCCGGCGCCGACCTGTCGCAACTGGCCCCGGACAGCCCGGCCCGCCAGCACCCCGACTGGGTCTTCGCCTACCCGCCCGCCGGCGTCGCCGGCAGCCGGCTCTACTACAACCCCGGCGTCCCCGAGGTCCGCGAGTTCGTCCAGACCGCGATGATGGACGCGGTCAAGCGGTACGACATCGACGGCGTGCACTTCGACGACTACTTCTACCCGTACCCGAGCGGCACCTACCAGGTGCCCGACGACGCCACGTTCGCGGCGTACAACAGGGGCTTCACGGACAAGGCCGACTGGCGGCGGGACAACATCAACCTGCTGATCCAGGAGATGAACGCCAAGATCAAGGCGGTCAAGCCGTGGGTGAAGTTCGGCGTCAGCCCGTTCGGCATCTGGCGCAACGCGTCGGCCGACCCGAACGGCTCGGACACCACCGGCTCGCAGTCGTACGACATCATCTCCGCCGACTCCCGCAAGTGGGTCAAGGAGGAGTGGATCGACTACATCGTGCCGCAGCTCTACTGGTACATCGGCCAGTACCCGGCCGCGGACTACGCCCGGCTCGTGCCGTGGTGGGCCGAGCAGGTGCGCGGCACGCGGGTCCAGCTCTACATCGGCCAGGCCGACTACAAGAGCGGTGACCCGGCGTACGGGTCGTTCTGGATGAACCCGCAGGAGCTGTCGAACCACCTGACGCTCAACCGGTCGTACCCGGAGGTGCTCGGCAACGTGCACTTCTCCGCGGTGCAGGTACGGGCGAACCGGCTCGGCGCCACCGACATCTACGCCGCCGAGCACTACTCCCGCCCCGCGCTGGTGCCCACCATGACGCACCTGCCGCGCAAGCCGCTGCTGTTCCCGGTGGTCACCAAGGCCCAGCGGGAGGCGGACGGGGTACGCCTGAGCTGGCGTCAGCCGGCCGACGGCAAGGGCCCGCTCGGCACCGCCGCGTCGTACGCGATCTACCGGTTCGACGGGCACGGCCTGGCCGGGCGCTGCGACTTCGCCGACGCCTCGCACCTGGTCGGCACCGTGCGGGCCACCGACGGCGCCGTGCAGTCCTGGGTGGACACCACGGCGGCCGACGGCGCCCGGTACACCTACTACGTGACCGCGCTGGACCGGCTGGCGAACGAGAGCCCGGCGAGCCCGCCGCGCTTCGTCCGCTGATTCACCCCGAATGCCCCCGGGCCGCCTCGCCGGTCCGGGGGCATTCGTCTGTTCAGGCGGATGTCAGCGAGCCGTTCCCCGGGGCATCGCCCCAGCTCACCCCTTTGATCGACACTTGTCGACACCCGGAGATCCCGGCCACCACCACGCGGAGGTTCCCGTGTCCCGTCGCCTCGCCACCACCCTCGCCGCCGGCGCACTCGCCCTGCTCACCCTGCTCGGTCTGGCCACACCGGCCGCCGCCGCGGTGAGCACCCAGCAGAAGCTGTCCGTCCTGACCAGCTGGACGCAGACCAGCGCGTCCAGCTACAACGCCTGGAACAGCGCCCGGCAGAACCGGTCCCCCTGGACCGAGTACGGCTTCGACTGGTCCACCGACTACTGCTCGTCCAGCCCGGACAACCCGATCGGCTTCAACTTCAAGCTCTCCTGCTACCGGCACGACTTCGGCTACCGCAACCACAAGGCGATGGGCGTCTTCTCCGCCAACAAGGCCCGCCTGGACAACGCCTTCTACGCCGACCTGAAGCGGATCTGCGCCACGTACAACACGGTGGTCCGGCCCGCCTGCTACAGCCTCGCCTGGACGTACTACCAGGCGGTGAGCGTCTTCGGTTCGGTCGCCGCCGTGTCCCCGGCCGACCTCGACCGCGCCGCCCGGATGAAGGCCGACGCCGAACGCCACGCCGCCGCCCGCGCCTGACGCACCACGCGGGGAGTCCGCCGCACGGCGGGCTCCCCGCCGCGCCCGGGCTCGCCCGCCTCAGCCCGCCGTGCTGCGCGGCTGGAACGCCGGCCAGGAGCCCTGCGCGGGAACGCCGAACCGGGGCGAGTCGGCGGCCAGGTCCGGGTGCTCGACATGCAGGGCCAGCGCCGCCACCTCGTCCAGCCGCAGCCCCGCCCCGGCGCCGTAGGCGGCGTCGAACGCCTCGTCGCCGAGCACCCGGCGCAGCTCCGCCTGCCGGGCCGCCCAGTACGGGCCGTATATCCCCGGCGTGGCCCGCAGGTTCGACCGGGTGGCCTGCGCCGCGCCGAACAGCCGGGCCGCGGAGAGCGCGTCCCCGGCCAGCGCGCAGCGCACCGCTATCGCGTTGATCGTGTCGCAGGCCCGGCCCAGGTAGCCGTGGCTCATCCGCGACCGCAACGCCACCAGCAGGTGCTCGTGCGCCGCCACCAGGTCACCCCGGGCCAGCGCCACCATCCCGAGCAGCATGTCCACCGAACGGCCGCCCCGCTCCGCCGGCCGCGACGCCTCGACCGGGCGGGCCGCGGCGAGCACCTCGGCGGCCTCGTCCAGCGCGCCCCGGCGCCAGAGCAGCTCGGCCAGGTTGTAGACGGCGAGCAGCGCGTCCCCGACCACGTCCTGCGCGTACGCCCAGTCGATCACCTCGCGGCAGACCCGCTCCGCCTCGGCGAACTGGCCCATGTCGACGAGCGGCGCGGCGCGCCCGGCCAGCACCCGGGCCAGCAGCCCCCGGTCACCGGACTGCCGGGCGGCCGCCTCGGCCCGCTGCGAGTACCGCAGCTCCTCGCCGAACTCGCCGTCCGCGCCCGCGTGCAGCGAATGCATGTGGTACGCGGCGGCCAGCTCGGCCTCCGGCATCACCTCACCGGTCTCGGCGAGCCGGCCGTAGAGCCGGAACAGCCAGAGCCGCCCCTCCCGGGCCAGCCCGCGTTCCCGCCACCACTGGTCCAGGTCGCCGGCCAGGCGCAGCCCCGCCCGGGCGCTACCGCCGGTCGCGCACCAGCGCAGCGCGGCCCGCAACTCACCGGCCAGCGGATCCAGCGCGTACAGGGAGAGCGTCACCGGACGGCCGTCCGGCCCGAGGCACGCCCGGTCCAGCGCGTGCCGGCACCAGTCCACGTGCCGGTCCCGGGCGCTCTGCTCCTCGCCCGCCTCGACCAGCCGCCGGGCCGCGTACGCCCGGATCGGGTCGAGCATCCGGTACGTGCTGCCCGAGGCGTGCGGCTCGGCCAGCACCATCGACTTGTCCACGAGCACCGAGAGCGGGTCGAGCGGGTCCTCGCCGAGCAGCCACTGCACGGTGGGCAGGTCCACCGGTCCGGCGAACACCGCCATCCAGCGCAGCAGCCGGGCCGAACGCGCGCCGAGCGTCCGGTACGACCAGGTGACGGTCGCCTGGATGGTCAGGTGCCGCTCACTGGCCGAGCGCTGCACCGCGCGGGTCGCCGGCGTGGGCGGTGCGGCACCGGTCGCCGCGGCCACCAGGTCCACGGTGTCCTGCTGGTTGCCGCTCCAGCCCGCCTCCACCGGCGGCGGCTCCGCCGTCTCCCGTCCCGCGTCGAGCGTGCCCAGCATGTCGTCCAGCCGCTCCGCCAGCTGCCCGGCGGAGAGCACCCGCAGCCGGGCGGCGGCCAGCTCTATGGCCAGCGGCAGCCCGTCCAGGCGGCGGACCACCCGGTGCAGGTCGGCCTGCTCGGCCGCCTCCGGCGCCCGCCCGCCCCGGGCCACCGCCGTGCGGTCCAGCAGCAACGCCACCGCGTCACTGCCACCGTCGGGCCCCTCGTCCACCGACAGCGGCGGGATCCGCCACACCACCTCACCTGGTACGCCGAACGACTCCCGGCTGGTCGCCAGCACCCGTACGCCCCGGCCACCGGCCAGCAGCCGGCTGATCACCTCGGCCGACGCCGCGGTCTGGGCGTCGCAGGTGTCCAGCAGCACGAGCATCCGGCGCGGCGCCGCGTACTCGACGAGGGTGTCGAGCATCGGCCGGCCGGGCTCCGGGCGGAGGCCGAGCACGGCGGCGATCTCGAACGCCACGAGCCCCGGGTCGGTCACCGCGGCGATGTCGACGAACCAGACCCCGTCCGGGTAGTCCTCCACGATCCCGGAGGCCAGCTCCACGGCCAGCCGGGTCTTGCCGGCGCCGCCCGCGCCGAGCACCGTCACCAGGCGGTACGCCTCGACCAGCCGGCCCAGCTCGGCGCGCTCGGCCTGCCGGCCGACGAACGAGGTGACCTGGGTGGGCAGGTTGTGAGCCGCCGCGTCGGCGGTACGCGGGCGCGGGAAACGCCGCTCCAGACCGGGCGCGACGAGCTGGAACAGCCGCTCCCGGTCGTCGAAGCCACGCAGCCGGTGCAGGCCGAGGTCGAGCAGGGACACACCGTCCGGCAGCGGTTCGGCGTGCTTGGCGGTGGCGGCCGAGCAGAGCACCTGCCCGCCGTGCGCGGCGGCGGCCACCCGGGCGGCCCGGTGCACCTCGGGGCTGGCGTACTCGCCGTCGCGCGGCTCGGCGTAGCCGGTGTGCAGTCCCATCCGGACCCGGGGCGTGGCGTCCGGGTTGGGCCAGTCGTGACCGGCGAGCGCGCGCTGCGCGGTCAGGCAGGCGTGCACCGCGGCGGCGGCGTCCGGGAACGCGAGGAAGAACGAGTCGCCCTCGGTCAGCAGCTCGGCCCCGTCGGTGCCGGCGAGCGTGTCCCGCAGCAGCCGGCGATGCTCGTGCAGCACCGGCCGGTAGACCGGGCCCAGCATCCGGGCCAGCCGGGTCGAACCTTCGATGTCGGTGAACACGAAGGTCACCCACCCGCTCGGGAGGTGGTGTTCTGGCGACATACGTCGAACCTCCGCCCGCTGACGTCGGATCCATGCTGCCCTATGATCGCGCCGTCACGCATCGTGAGAACGGTTGGGCGGATTCCGACCCAAGGTGCCAAAAGATCACACGGGCGGCAAGAGCCGGTTCGACCCGCGGGACGAGCGGCGGAAACTCAGCAGCCGCAGGAGCCGCCGCAGCAACCTCCACCGCTGGGAATCCCACCAGTCGGGCCGGAACCACCACGCCCGGTGACGGCGACAGCGGAGAGCAGCTTCACCGTGTCGGCGTGACCCCGCGGGCAGGTGGCCGGCTGGGCGGCCTCGGCCATCGGGCGGTTGACCTCGAAGGTGTCGCCGCAGGCGCGGCAACGGAACTCGTACCGGGGCATGACATCAGCGTACGGCGGACCTGACGCCGTCACACGGATGGGTGATACTCGACGGGTGGTGGACGGCGAACGGCGAGCGACGGCCCGGCCCCTGCGACCCGCCGTGCCGCCCGACGGCGACGCCCGGCCCGTCCCGCGTCCCCGCCGCGAGCGCGACCCCATTCCCCCGAAGCCGCCCGCCGGCCCGGCCCGCGACCCGGACGCCACGGCTGGCGAGCCGAGCACGGACCCGGGCGCGAAGCCGCAGCCCGAGCCGGACGCGAAGCCGGGGCGCACGCCCGCCGCCGGAGCCGACACGGACACGAAGGCTGACGCAGGCGCCCCGTCCGGCGAGAAGCCGGAGGCGAAGGCCGGGGCGGCGGACGACGCGCAGCCGGCCGGCGGGCGACGTCGGCGCGTGCCGTTCGCGCACGCCGTCCGCACCCGCCCGCGGCAGCTCGCCGTCGGCGCGGCCAGCGCCACCCGCGCCTGGTCCCGCCGCCCCGCCGGGCGGACCACGCTGCCGGCGCTGTTCCTGCTCGCCCTGGTCGGCGCCGCCACCACGGCCGGCGCGGTGATCGTGCCGGCCGCCGTCGGCAGGCCGGCGTCGGTCGACGAGGCCCTGCCGGAGCCGACCGTGGCGCGGACCGCCGCGCCCGCCGCGACGCCCCTGTTCCCGGACCCGTCCGGGCTGTCCGGCACCGCCGCGCCGACCGGAACGCCGCTGCCCGGCGGCGTGACTGTCGCACCGCCCACCGGTCGTCCCGCCGACGCCCTCGCCGACTGGGCGAGGCGGGTCAGCGCGGTCACCGCCATCCCGGTGGTGGCGCTCCAGGCGTACGCCTACGCCGAGCTGGTGCTCGCCCAGACCAACCGTGCCTGCCAGCTGAGCTGGACCACGCTCGCCGCCATCGGGCACGTCGAGTCCGGGCACGGCTCGGCCAACGGCGCCACGCTCGGGCCCGACGGCCGGGCCCTGCCGGAGATCAAGGGGCAGCCGCTCGACGGGCAGGGCGGCCGGTCCCGGATCCTCGACACCGACCAGGGGCAGCTCGACGGCGACCGCGTCTACGACCGGGCGCTCGGGCCGATGCAGTTCATCCCGACCACCTGGCAGGAGATCGGCGCCGACGCGGACAACGACGGCGTGAAGAACCCCCACGACATCGACGACGCGGCGCTGGCCGCCGGCCAGTATCTGTGCAAGGGCGGCCGGAACATGACCATCCCGGGTGACTGGTGGGGGGCCATCCTCTCGTACAACGATGTGCGCCGGTACGCCCAGGCGGTCTTCGACAAGGCCGACGAGTACGGCAGGCTCAGCCGCAACGTGAGGTGACCGCTCGCGTACATTCGCGGACTGAACCCTTCCCCCCGGCAGCGGTTGACGGCAAGCTAGACGGGTGATGGTGCGCGAGTGGAACCCTCGGACCGCCTCGTCCGCCGAGATCGCGTCCCTGCTGGACACGCTGAACGCGGTCCTGGCGGCCGACCTGCCGCAGGACCCGCCCTGGCAGGAGAGCTCCATGCGGGAGTACCTGTCCGAGGTGATGCCCGGCGAGCGGCGGATCTCCTGGGTGGCGCAGGAGGACGACGCTCCGGACGGCACGCCCGGAGCGATCGTCGGGCATGTGCACGTGCTGCTGCTGGGCGGCATCGGCGTACTGGAGGTGCTGGTGCATCCGGCGGTCCGGCGCACCGGGCTCGGCCGTGAGCTGGTCCGGGTGGCCGCCCGCCGGGTGTGGGACGAGGGCTTCCAGTCGATCGGCGTGGAGGTGGTCGGCGACACCCCGGCCGTGGCGTTCTACGAGTCGCTGGGCTTCACCCGCGACTATGTGGAGACCCGCAGCGTGCTCGACCTGCGCACGGTGGACTGGCCGGCGCTGACCGAGATGGCCGCCGAGGTGGGCGCGGGCTATCACGTGGAGTTCTGGCCCGGCGGGCCGCCGGACGAGCTGCTCGAGGCGTACGCGCGGGCCAAGGCCGAGGTGCGCGACTCCGACGACGTGGAACTGCGGCCCAGCTCCTACGACCCGGACCGGCTGCGGGACAGTCTCGCCACGTTGCACCGGCGCGGCATGAAGCCGTACATCGTGCTGGCGTTGCACGAGCGGACCGGGGACGTGGCCGGGCTGACCGAGGTGGTGGTGCCGGCGCAGCACCCGACCCGGGCCGACCAGTACGACACGATCGTCGTCCACGACCACCGTGGTTACGGCATCGACCGGGCCATCAAGGCGCGGATGCTGCTGGAGCTGCGCTCGGCCGAGCCCCAGCTGGTCGAGGTGCAGACCTGGAACGCGCAGGACAACGAGTCGATGCTGAAGGTCAACGCCGAGCTGGGTTACCGCCCCGACCGCGACTGGTGCGAGTACGGGGTGGACGTCGCCGAACTGGTGCACCGGCTGGACAGTCACCGCTGACCGTTCACCGGACGGCCACCGAAGGGCTGGACGGTGGACCCACGAGACCCTTAACGTTCGTTAGTTCCTGTCCACCCACCGTGGAGGCCCCATGCGCCCGCGCCGCACCCTCGCCGCGCTCGCGACCACCGCCGCCGTCACCCTCACGGCGATCGCTGTCGCACCCCCCGCGGCCAGCGCCGCGCCCACCGACCTGCTCATTTCCGAGTACGTCGAGGGGTCGTCCAACAACAAGGCCGTCGAGCTGTACAACGGCACCGGCGCCCCGATCGACCTGGCTGCCGCGGGCTACCAGCTCCAGCTCTACTTCAACGGCGCCAGCACGTCGACGAACATCGCGCTGACCGGCACCGTCGCCGCCGGGGACGTGTTCGTCTTCGCCGCCGCGTCGGCCGCGCCCGCGATCCTCGCCCAGGCCGACCAGACGTACGGCGGGTCGCTGTTCAACGGCGACGACGCGATCGTGCTGCGCAAGGGTGACACGGTGGTCGACTCCCTCGGCCAGGTCGGCGTAGACCCGGGCAGCGAGTGGGGCAGCGGGCTCACCAGCACCGCCGACAACACGTTGCGCCGGCTGCCCTCGGTGACCGCCGGCGACACCGACCCGGCGGACCCGTTCGACCCGGCCGCGCAGTGGGCCGGCTTCGCCACCGACACGTTCGACGGGCTGGGCAGCCACACCGTCGGCGGAGGCGGCCCGGTCGACCAGCCGCCGACGCTGGCCTGCGGCGGCGCGCTGACGCTGTCGGCGGGCGCCACCGCGACCCGCGAGGTGACCGCGACCGACGCCGACGACACGATCACCGACCTCGCGGTCACCGCCGTCGTGCCGGCTCCGGCGAGCGGCTCGATCAGCCGTACCGCGTTCACCCCGGCGGCCGGGGATGGTGGCACGGCCACCGCCACGCTGACCGCCACCGGCCTGCCGGCCGGCAGCTACGCGGTCACGGTGACCGCCACCGACGACGACGGCGACACCGCCACCTGCACGCTCTCCGTGCAGGCCACCAGCGTGCTGTCGATCGGCGAGGTGCAGGGCCGCACCGGCGACGACGAGGACGGCCGCGCCGACCGGTCGCCGCTCGCCCCGGCCAGCGGCAACGGCACCAGCTCCCAGTTGTACGACGTGCGCGGCGTCATCACCGGCATGTCGCTGACCCGCAGCTCGGCCGGGGCCGACCAGTGGGGCTTCTACCTGCAGAGCCGGCTCGGCACCGAGGACGGCGACCCGCTCACCTCCGACGGGCTGTTCGTCTTCATGGGCTCGTTCACCACGCTGATCGGCGGGTACGCCCCCACCGTCGGCGACGAGGTAGTGCTGCGCGGCCGGGTCTCCGAGTACTTCAACCAGACCCAGCTCTCCGGCGCCTCGCTGGTCCGCAAGCTCGACTCCGGCCTCGACGTGGACACCGCGGTCCGGGTCGACGACGCGGTCCCGCCGGCCGAGGCGGCCGCCGCCGACCTGTACTGGGAGCGGCACGAGGGCGAACGGATGCGGGTACGCGCCGGCAGCGGCGTATCCGCGCCCCGGCACATCTACTCCTCCACCGCCGACTCCGAGATCTACGTGCTGGACCGCGAGGACCCGGTCATGAAGCGGTCCGACCCGTACGCCCGCCGGGTGTTCCGGGACGCGCACCCGCTCGACGACATCCCCGGCACGCTCTTCGACAACGGCAACAACCAGCGCATCCTGCTGGGAGCGGGCGGCGTGAAGGCGGCCGCCGGTGACTCCCGCGCGCTGCTGCCCGAGGCGCGCACGTTCGACACGCTGACCGAGGACGCCTACGGTTCCGTGTCGTACGCGTTCAGCAAGTACAGCGTGCAGCCCGAGCAGCTCACCCTGACCGGTGGCGCGGACCCGGCCGCGAACCACCCGCCGCAGCCGGCCGACCGCGGCAGCGAGGTCGCGATCGCCACCTACAACGTGGAGAACCTGTACGACTACCGGGACGACCCGTTCGACGGCTGCGACTTCGCCGGCAACACCGGATGTACGGGGGTCAGCCCGCCGTTCGACTACGTGCCGGCGAGCCAGGAGGCGTACGCCGCCAAGCTGGCCGCGCAGGCCCGGCAGATCGTCAACTCGCTGCACAGCCCGGACCTGATCCTGGTGCAGGAGGCCGAGGACCAGGACATCTGCTCGGTGGTCGACGGCGCCCTGGCGTGCGGTGACACGAACAACGCCGACGGCGCGCCGGACACCGTGCAGGAGCTGGCGCTGGCCATCGCGGCCAACGGCGGCCCCGCCTACGCCGCCGCGTACGACCGCACCGGCGCGGACGCCCGCGGCATCGCCTCGGCGTTCCTCTACCGCACCGACCGGCTCACGCTGGCCGAGGCGACCGCCGCGGACCCGCTGCTGGGCTCCGCGCCGACCGTCCAGTACCGCTCGGCGGCGCTCGCGTCCAACACGGACGTGCAGAACCCGAAGGCGTTCAACGCGGTGCTGCCCGCCGACGTGGACCGGTCGACCGGCGTGGACGGCAGCAACGTCTACACCCGCGCGGCCCAGCTGGCCCGGTTCACCGTCAAGGCCGCGCCCGGCTCGACCGAGCGGTTCACGCTCTGGGCGGTCGCCAACCACTTCTCGTCCGGGCCGGACAGCCGGGTCGGGCAGCGCCGCGAGCAGGCCGCGTACGGCGCCGCGATCGTCGCGGCGGTCGAGGCGAGCGACCCGAACGCCCGCGTGGTCTACGGCGGCGACCTGAACGTGTTCCCCCGCCCGGACGACCCGATCGCCACCGCACAGAACCCGACCCCGTCGGACCAGCTCGCCCCGCTGTACGAGGCCGGGCTGCACAACCTCTGGGACGACCTGGTGGCGGACGCGCCCGCGTCGGCGTACTCGTACACCTTCAGCGGCCAGGCGCAGACGCTGGACAACCTGTTCGTGAACGACCCGATGCACGACGACCTGGTGCAGGTACGGACGGCGCACATCAACGCCGACTATCCGACCGACGCGCCGGAGCTGGGTGACCGGGGCGCCAGCGACCACGACCCGCAGGTGGCCCGGTTCCGGTCGCGTGCCTCGCTGCGGGTGGCCGACACCTCGGTGGCCGAGGGCGACAAGGGCACCCGCGCGATGACGTTCACCGTCACCGTGTCCCGCCCGCTCTCCGAGCCGGCGTTGATCTGCGCGACCACCTACGGCACGACCGCCCAGGCGGGGTCGGACTACGACCCGTACGTGGGTTGCAAGCTGCTCCCCGCGGGCCAGACCTCGCTGGCGTTCCCGGTCACCGTGCGCGGCGACCGCAAGCGCGAGGCGGACGAGAAGCTCACGCTGTACGTGGCGGGTGTGCCGGGCCTGCGGCTGGCCGACCCGTCCGGCGTCGGGACGATCCTGAACGACGACTGACAGGTGTTCCGGGCGGCGGCCCGTCGATTCGCTCATGGGCGGATCGGCGGGCCGCCGCGGTATCCGCACCGCTGCGGATCGGCCGGGGGCGGCACGTTCCGGTACTTGGCCACCCGCACCTCCCACTGGCTGCGGCGGCGCAGCGCGTCCCGGACCGCCCGGTCGCGGTAGAAGGTCTCCGGCGGGCGGGCCAGCCCGTACCGGTCGGCCCACCACTCCCCCGGCTCCGGGTCGGTGACGACGTCGAGGTGGGACGGGTACCGCCGCTCCGCGCCGTCACGCAGGTCGGCCCGGTCACGCATCGGCTTGAGCACCGTGCCGGCCTCGTCGACGACCACGAGCCGGAAGCCGGCCGTGCCCACGATGCGCGACAGCATGGCCAGGCTCGGCGTCAGGCTGCCCGCCTCGATGCGCCCGACCGTGCTCGGATGCACCCGGGCGAACCCCGCTCCGCACCCCTGTGGAAAACCTGGAATCCGCCGCCCGACCAGACCTCGCCGTGCGTCAACCGCCCCACTCAAGGCACACGGAGCGTGACATCACTGTGCGTTAGCCAGTACTGCCGAAGCGAACGCCGCGCACTCAAGACAAATAACAACCAATCCGGACGCAACGCTCGGAATAGCCGAGCCAAGGAAGACCACCTCAGTCGACTTTGCTCTGCAGCCTTCGAAGCACTGCTTACGCTTCGTGACAGTTGCGCCCGTGGCTGCAGAGCAAAGTCGGCTGAGGGCATAGCGCCTGCCACCCTGAGAACTACTGTGAGCTACCGCGTCTGGCTGTGGACAACTTGAGGCAACGCACCGCCCGCGGATCTCACCGACGCGCCACGACACGCGCGCCGGCGCGAGCCCGCCCCGGGTCCGACGCCGGGCGGCCGGGTGGGGGTCAGTAGCGCTCGCGCAGCAGCTGGGCCGCCTCGACCGCCCAGTAGGTGAGGATGATCTGCGCGCCGGCCCGGCGGATCGAGGTGAGCGTCTCCAGCATCACCCGCTCCCGGTCGATCCAGCCGTTCGCGGCGGCCGCCTCGACCATCGCGTACTCGCCGGAGACCTGGTAGGCGGCGACCGGGACGTCCACCGCGGCCCGGACCGCAGACACCACGTCGAGGTAGGGCAGCGCGGGCTTCACCATCACCATGTCGGCGCCCTCGGCCACGTCCAGCTCGACCTCGCGCAGCGACTCGCGCAGGTTCGCCGGGTCCTGCTGGTAGGTACGCCGGTCGCCCTCCAGCGCCGACTCCACCGCGTCGCGGAACGGGCCGTAGAAGGCGGAGGCGTACTTCACCGCGTACGCGAGCACCGAGACGTCCTGGTGCCCGGCGGCGTCGAGCGCCTTGCGGACCACGCCGACCTGGCCGTCCATCATCCCGGACGGGCCGACCACGTGGACCCCGGCGGCGGCCTGGGCCACCGCCATGTCGGCGTACGCGGCGAGCGTGGCGTCGTTGTCGACCCCGCCGTCCGGGGTGAGCAGGCCGCAGTGCCCGTGCGAGGTGAACTCGTCCAGGCAGAGGTCGCTCATCACCACAGTCGCGTCACCGACCTCGGCGACCACGTCCCGGATCGCCACGTTCAGGATGCCCGCCGGGTCGACACCGCCGGAGCCGGTCTCGTCGCGCGTCGCCGGCACCCCGAACAGCATGATCCCGCCGACCCCGGCCTGGACCGCTTCGACGGCGGCCTTGCGCAGCGAGTCCCGGGAGTGCTGGAGCACTCCCGGGAGCGACGCGATCGCCCTCGGCTCGGTCAGCCCCTCCTTGACGAACATCGGCACGACCAGTTCGGCCGGGTCGACGCGGGTCTCGGAGACCAGCCGCCGCACGGCCGCGTTGCGACGCAGCCGGCGGGGCCGGATCTCGGGGTACGGCATGAGGGAGCCTCCTGTCAGCGGAACCTCAGGGCGGTCGGGCCCTGCACCTTGGAGCCCCGGCGCTGCTTCGCCGGCATGGCGGCGAGCTTCTCCCGCAGTTCGACGGCGTAGGCGGCGAGCGCCTCCACCAGGTCGGGCACCGAGGCGTGCGGCGGCTGCACGTCGACCCGCAGGCCGAACTCGGTGGCGGTCTCCGCCGTCTTGGGCCCGATCACTGCAACAACCGTGCGCGCATGCGGCTTCCCGGCGATACCGACGAGGTTCCGCACCGTGGACGACGAGGTGAACAGCACGGCGTCGAACCCGCCCGACTTGATCGCGTCGCGGATCTCGGCCGGCGGCGGGGCCGCCCGCACCGTCCGGTACGCGGTCACGTCGTCGACCTCCCAGCCCCGCTCGGTGAGCCCGGCGGCAAGCGTCTCGGTCGCGATGTCGGCGCGCGGCAGCAGCACCCGGCCGACCGGGTCGAGGACCTCGTCGTGCGGCGAGAACTCGGCCAGCAGGCCCTCGGAGGACTGCTCCCCGGAGGGGATCAGCTCCGGCTGGATGCCGAACGCGCGGACCGCCTCGGCGGTGGCGTCACCGATACAGGCGATCTTGACGCCGCCGAAGTGGCGGGCGTCGAGGCCGTGCTCGGCGAACTTCTCCCACACCGCCCGGACCGCGTTGACCGAGGTGAAGATCACCCAGGCGTAGCGGCCGTCGACCAGGCCCTTGACCGCCCGCTCCATCTGCGCCGGGGTACGCGGCGGCTCGACCGCGATGGTCGGCACCTCGCACGGGATCGCCCCGTACGCGCGCAGCCGGGCGCTCATCACGCCGGCCTGCTCCTTGGTGCGGGGCACCAGCACCTTCCAGCCGTACAGCGGGCGGTTCTCCCACCAGCTCAGCTTGTCGCGGTCGGTGACGGCCGCGCCGACGGTGAGCACCACCCGGCCGGTGAAGCCGAGCGCCGCCGCGACGAAGGAGTCGACAGTCGACGTGGTGGTGTACTGCGTCTCGCCGGTGCCGTCGCCGGTCACCCCGACCGCTGTGGTGCCGTCGACGCCGGCGGCCAGCAGGCCGTCCCGGACGGCGGCCAGGTCACCGGCGTCCACGGCGAGCGCCAGCGAACCCCGGCCCACGGCCGTGGCGAGCGCGTCGAAGTCGAGCGCGGTGACGTCCTCGACGTCGGCGGCGGTGCGTACGCCCGGCAGCGGGACGCCCGCGTAGGTGGCCACGCCCTCGGCCTGGCCGACGCCCGGCACCACCTCGAAGTGCGCTGCGGTACGCGCGACCGCCTGCACCTCCTTGACCACCGAGTCGTGGCCGAACGGGTCACCGGCGACCAGGTGCACGGCGTTCTGCCCGGACCGGGCCGCGGAGATCAGCACCTTCGCCACGTCCCCCGGCACGCCCTCGGCGGGGCTGAACTCGGCGTCGGGCCGGGCCTGGGCGCGTACGTGCGCCAGGAGCGACTCGGGTACGCCCCGGTCGTAGACCACCTGGTCGGCCTCGACCAGGGCGTCCAGCGCCCGGCGGGTCAGCAGGCCGGGGTCGCCGGGACCGGCCCCGACGAAAGCGATCTGGCCTACGGGCTTACGGGTGCGGGTCATTCTGTGCTCCCAAGTTGCTGGGTCCCCGGGCCGGCCTGTGCGTCCTGGCCGAGGATCGAGTCGGCGCCGAGTTCGAGGAGTTCGGCGGCGAGTGCCTTGCCGATCTCCGCCGCGTCGGCGGGCGTTCCGGTGCGGGACAGCCGGAGGTCACGCGAACCGTCCGGGCTGATCACCGCACCGCGCAGGTAGATCTCCTGAATCACGTCGCCCTCGTCGGTGGGCTCGCCTTCGGCGAGGACGGCGTACGCGGCCACGGGTGCGCTGCATCCTGCCTCCAGGGTGGCCAGCAGCGCCCGTTCCGCGGTGATCGCGGCGCGGGACGGCTCGTGGTCGAGCAGCGCGAGCATCTCGATCACGTCCTGGTCGTCGGCCCGGCACTCGACGGCCAGCGCGCCCTGAGCGGGCGCGGGCAGCATGAGCATCGGGTCGAGCGTCTCGGTGATGACGTCGGCGCGGCCGATCCGGTTGAGCCCGGCGCGGGCCAGCACGACGGCGTCGAGGTCGGCGTCCGGGCCGAGCACCCGGCTGAGCCGGGTGTCGATGTTGCCCCGGATCGGGGTGACCTCCAACTGCATGCCCAGCGCGTGCAGCTGGGCGATCCGGCGCAGCGCGCCGGTGCCGACGCGGGCGCCGGGGGGCAGCTCGGCGAGCGTACGGCCGTCGGTGGCCACCAGCGCGTCGCGCGGGTCCTGCCGGGGCGGCACGGCCGCGACGTGCAGGCCGGGCGCCGCCGCGGTGGGCAGGTCCTTGTACGAGTGGACGGCGAAGTCGATCTCACCGGCGGTCAGCGCGTCGCGCAGCGCGGACACGAACACGCCGACGCCGAGTCGCTGCACCGGGGCGGTCGACTTGTCCCCGGCGGTCACCACCTCGACCAGCTCGACCGGGCGGCCGGTGGCCGCGGTGAGGGCTTCGGCCACGTGGCCGGACTGGGCCATCGCCAGGGCGCTGCCCCGGGTGCCGAGGCGCAGTGGGGCGGTCATCGCGCACCTCCGGTGGGCGGGATGTCGGCGGCGTCGAACGACGGCCGCCCGTCGAGATCGGTGGCGACCACGTCGGGAACGGTGTCGACCGGGGACGTCTGCGGAACGTCCAGGTCGAACAGCTCGCGCAGCAGCGCCGCGTACTGGTCGCCGCCGGGCTCGGCGGCGAGCTGGCGGACCCGTACGGTCGGCTGGTGCAGCAGTCGCTGGACGACCCGGTGCACGGTCCGGGCCACCTCGGCGCGCTGGTCGTCGCTGAGGTCGGGGCGGCGCTGACCGAGCCGGCGCAGCTCGGTGGCGACCACGTCGTCGGCCCGGCCGCGCAGGGCGGCCACCGTCGGCGCCACGTCGGCGCCGCGCAGCCAGCTCAGGAACGACTCGACCTCACCGGCGACGATCCGGGCCACCTCGGCGGCGTCGGCGGCGGCCGGCCCGTCGGCGAGCACGGCGGCCATCCGGTCGATGTCGACGACCTCGACGCCGGGCAGCTCGGCGACGCCGGGCTCGACGTCGCGCGGTACGGCCAGGTCGAGCAGGACCAGCGGGCCGCGGTCGGCGTCCCGGCGGGCCAGTGCCCGGGTCACCACGTCGCGGGTGAGCACCGGCTCGGTGGCGGCGGTGGCGGCGACCACGACGTCGACGTCGGCGAGCGCGGTGATCAGCTCGGCCATCGGCACGGCGGACGCGCCGTACGACTCGGCGAGCCGGACGGCACGGGCGGCGCCCCGGTTGGTCACGGTGAGCGGGCCGGCGCCCAGCCGGGACAGCGTGGCCACGCCCAGCGAGCCCATCGCGCCCGCGCCGACGATCATCGCGGGCCGCCCGGCCAGCTCGCCGTCGAGCATCTCGGCGGCGAGGTCGAGGGCGGCGGTGACGACGCTCTGCCCGGCCCGGTCGATGTTGGTCTCGGCGTGCGCGCGCTTGCCGACCCGCAGCGCCTGCTGCATCAGCTCGTGCAGCAGGCGGCCGGCCGAGTCGGCGCCACCGGCGGAGTGGTAGGCGTCGCGGAGCTGGCCGAGGATCTGCGCCTCGCCGACCACCATCGAGTCGAGCCCGGCGGCCACCCGGAAGACGTGGTCCACGGCGGCGGCGTCGTAGTGCACGTAGAGGTGCGGGGCGAGCGCCGCCGGCTGGCAGCCGGCCTGATCGGCCAGGACCGCGCAGATGTCGCCGAGTCCGCCGTGGAACCCGGAGACGGCGGCGTAGACCTCCACCCGGTTGCAGGTGGAGACCAGGACGGCCTCGGCGACGTACGGCTGGGCGATCAGGCGGTCCAGCGTCCGGGTGAGGTCGGCGGGCGGGACGGCGAGCTGTTCCAGGGTGGCGACCGGGGCGGTGCGGTAGGACGCGCCGACGACGAGCAGTTTCACGTGCCGATCGCCTCCTGGGTGTCGGTGGCCGCGAGTCCGCCGGGCAGGGCGGTGAGGGCGGTCCCGCCGGTGGCGGGGAGCGCGGTCAGCGACGCCTTGCGGTGCTCGTGGAAGGACAGGATCTGCAGCTCGATGGCGAGGTCGACCTTGCGCACGTCGACCCCGTCCGGGACCGAGAGTACGCAGGGCGCGAAGTTGAGGATGCTCGTCACGCCGACGGCGACCAGCTGATCGGCGACCGCCTGGGCGGCCGGGGCGGGCGTGGCGATGACGCCGATCGAGATCGATTCCTCGGCGACCACCTGGGGCAGGTCGTCGATGTGCTGGACGACGAGTCCGTTGATCCGCTCGCCGACCCGGGACCGGTCGGCGTCGAGGAGCGCGGCGATACGGAAGCCGCGGTTGGCGAAGCCGTCGTAGCCGGCCAGCGCGTGACCGAGGTTACCGACGCCGACGAGCGCGACGGCCCGGCACTGGGTGAGGCCGAGCACCGAGGAGATCTGGTCGACCAGGAGCGCCACGTCGTAGCCGACGCCCCGGGTGCCGTACGAGCCGAGGTGGGACAGGTCCTTGCGGAGCTTCGCGGAGTTGACGCCTGCCGCGTTGGCGAGCCCTTCGCTGGACACCGTCTCGTGCCCGGAGTCGGCGAGCGTGTGCAGCGCACGCAGGTATTCCGGGAGCCGGGACACGGTCGCCTCGGGCAGGTCCGGAAGCGCCGGTACGGCACCGGTGCGGCCGGGCGCGCCTGGTTGACGGTGCTGACTCATGAGACTCCGTGCGGTGCGATCCTCGACCAGCGACGGGGGCCGGTCGTTTCGGGACTCCCGCTGGCGACCGAGATTGCCGGCTGTGCTAGCAGGGCGCGTCGGAACTACAGAGTAGGCGCTTGTGAAGAGGTGCACAAATCGCGATCTTGAAAGCTCGCGACGCGCCTTCACCTGCCCCTCCATTCCCGCAAGATCGATCGACCGCCTCCCTTGGCGGCGCGTGGCGATTATTGCTCAATCCCGACTTCCCTGACCAATCGCGCGCGGCTCGTAGCGCTCCGTCACCGGC
This sequence comes from Micromonospora sp. C41, assembly GCF_018070485.1. Classification (NCBI taxonomy): domain Bacteria; kingdom Bacillati; phylum Actinomycetota; class Actinomycetes; order Micromonosporales; family Micromonosporaceae; genus Micromonospora; species Micromonospora sp. C41. The sequence goes on from NZ_JAGPXP010000021.1 coordinate 21,265, forward strand.
GTGGCGAGGCGAGTCTCACGTTTTGCAGTAGGGAGAACCCCACCCCCAAGAGGCCAGCGTGCGGGATGGGTCGGCGGGGCACGCGCCCATAGCCTCGAACCATGACCGCCGCACCACTGGCCACCGCGCCCACTCCGCTGTCCCCCGTCCACGGGCTGCTGCGCCGCCTCGCCCGCGACACCACCTACGTACTCGTGGGCTTCCCGCTGGCGATCGTCGGCTTCGTGCTCGCGGTGGTGGGGATCTCACTCAGCGCCGGGCTGCTGGTGACCACGCTCGGCCTGCCGATCCTCGCCGGCTTCCTCTACGCCGCCCGTGGGCTGGCCGACATCGAGCGGCTCCGGCTCGCCGCGGTGCTGGACCGGCCCCGGGTACGCCCGGTCTACCGCCGGCCGGAGCCGGGCGCCGGGTTCTGGCGGCGGGTGTTCACCCCGATCCGGGACGCGCAGTCGTGGCTCGACCTGCTGCACGCGTTCGTCCGGCTGCTGGTGGCCCTGCCCACGTTCGTGCTGCTGGTGGTCTGGTGGGTGCTGGCCCTGGGCGGCACGCTCTACGTCGTCTACGACTGGGCCATCCCGCGCGGCGTCGACGACCAGGACCTGAGCCAGCTCCTCGGAATGGGTGACGGCGCCGGCGCGCGGATCGCCCTGAACACCGCGATCGGGCTGTTCGCCCTGTTCACGCTCCCGCTGGTGGCGCGCGGCTGCGCCCGCCTGCAGGCCGGGCTGGCGTACTCGCTGCTCACCGGCGTGGCCGAGATGCGGCAGCGGATCATCACGCTGGAGGAGCAGAAGCGCGCCGCCGCCTCGGCCGAGGCGGTCGCGCTGCGCCGGCTGGAGCGCGACATCCACGACGGCCCGCAGCAGCGGCTGGTCCGGCTCGCCATGGACCTCGGCCGGGCCCGCCACCAGCTCGCCGACAACCCGGACGCGGCCCGGCAGACGCTCGACGAGGCAGTGGCCCAGACCCGGGAGACGCTGGACGAGCTGCGCGCGCTGTCCCGGGGCATCGCGCCGCCGATCCTGGTCGACCGGGGCCTGCCCAGCGCGCTCGCCGCGCTGGCCGCCCGGGCGCTGGTGCCGACCGAACTGGTGGTGGACGACGACCTGGGCACCGCCGCCGGCCGGCTCGATCCGGGGCTGGAGAGCACCGCGTACTTCGTGGTGGCCGAGGCGCTGACGAACGTGTCGAAGCACAGCCGGGCGAACGCCTGCCGGGTGGAGGTCACCCGGAAGGTGGGCCGGCTGGAGATCACTGTCACCGACGACGGCGTCGGCGGCGCGCACCTGGCCAAGGGCCACGGGCTCAACGGCATCGCCGACCGGGTCCGGGCGGCCGGCGGCACGCTGGAGGTGACCAGCCCGGCCGGCGGCCCGACCCGGGTCCACGCCGAACTACCGAGGTGATCCGGACCACCGGGTCGGGGCGTGATAGACACCGGATCCATGCGGGTGGTGATCGCGGACGACGCCGTACTGCTCCGGGAGGGGCTGATCCGGCTGCTGACCGAGTACGGGCACGAGGTGGTGGCGGCCGTCGGTGACGGTGACGCGCTGGTCGAGGCGGTGGTGGCGCACCGGCCCGACGTCTCGGTGGTGGACGTGCGGATGCCGCCCTCACACACCGACGAGGGACTGCGCGCCGCGGTGGAGGCCCGCCGCCGGGTGCCGGGTACGCCGATCCTGGTGCTGTCCCAGTACGTCGAGGTGTCGTACGCCGACGACCTGCTGGACACCGCGGGCGGGGCCGGCGGCGGCATCGGCTACCTGCTCAAGGACCGGGTCGCCGCGATCGACGAGTTCCTGGACGGCCTGGCCCGGGTGGCCGCCGGCGGCACCGTGCTCGACCCGGAGGTGATCAGCCAGTTGCTGGTCCGGCGGCGGCGCGACGACCCGCTGGGCTCGCTGACCCCGCGCGAGCGCGAGGTGCTGGCGCTGATGGCCGAGGGCCGCTCGAACACCGCCATCGCCCGGGCGCTGGTGGTCAGCGACGGCGCGGTCGAGAAGCACGTCCGCAACATCTTCACCAAGCTCGACCTGCCGCCGGACGCGACCACGCACCACCGCCGTGTCCTGGCCGTCCTGGCCCACCTGCGCGCCTGACCGGGCCGGGTCAGGCGAGCGTGCGGGCCAGCGTCACCGCCTCGGTGAGCGTGTCGGCGGCCGGGTGGCCGCTGCCGCGCAGCCGGTCCGGGTCGGACAGGCCACCGGTGTAGAGGACGCAGCGGGCGCCGACCGAGGCGGCCGCGTCGGCGTCGTCGAGCGAGTCGCCGATCAGCACCACCTCGTGCCCGCCCAGCCCCAGCTCGGCCAGGTGCTTCTCCAGCCACTCGGCCTTGTGCCCGCCGCCGACTGTGGCACGCAGCCCGTCCACCCGGCGGAAGTGCGGCGTCAGCCCGTACGTGTGCACCGTCGGCACCAGCTCGTCGTGGAACCACATGGACAGCAGCGACTGGCTGCCCTCCCAGGACTCGATCGCGGTGGTGGCGTCGGCGGCCAGGGCGCAGGTGGTCAGCCCGGCCCGGTAGGCGTCGTGGAAGACCCGGTCCAGCGTGCCGAACGCCTCGGCGTCCACGGCCCGGCCGAGCATCTCGGCGTAGTAGTCGGCGATCGGCCGCCGGAACCGGACCCGGTGCTCGGCCGCGGTGACCGCCGGCCCGCCGGCGCTGGCGAAGGCCACGTTCGTGGCCTGGACCACCAGGTCAAGGTCGTCGAGGAGCGTTCCGTTCCAGTCCCACACGAGGTGGCGTCGCATACCCGTCACCCGAGCACTCTAAGGCTAGAGCTGCGGCGTGGTCAGGTCGCGCAGCAGCCGGTCCTCCTCGACCCGCCAGTACCCGTGTTCCTTGCCGTCGAGCAGCACCACCGGCAGCCGGTCGCCGTAGTCGCGCTCCATCTCCAGGTCGCCGGTGACGTCCCGCTCCACCCACCGGTCGCCGGTGACCGCGACCACCCGGTCGAGCGCGGCCTTCGCGTCGTCGCACAGGTGGCAGCCGGGCCGGGTGATCAGGATGAGCCTCGGGTCACTGGACATCGGATACCTCCGTGCGGATCTCGGTCGGCGACGCCGGCGACGGCACCACGGGCGCCGGGCGCAGCTCGGTCTTGCGGACCTTCCCGATCGCCGAGTACGGCAGGCTGTCGACGAACTCGACGGCGGTCGGGCACTTGAACCGGGCCAGGTTACGCGCGCAGTGGGCGAGCAGTTCGTCAGCCGTCACCGGCGAACCGGCCGCCCGGACCACGTACGCCCGCACAGTCTCGCCGGTCCGCGGGTGCGGCACGCCGAGGACCGCCGACTCGGCCACCCCGGGGTGCGCCTGGAGCACCAGCTCCACCTCGTGCGGGTAGACGTTGAAGCCGTTTACCAGGATCAGCTCGCCGAGCCGGTCGACCAGGAACAGGTCGCCGTCGCCGTCGGCGTACGCGACGTCGCCGGTGGCCCACCAGCCGTCCGGGTCCGGCCCGCCCCGCCCGTCCGGCCAGTAACCGGCGAACAGGTTCTCCCCGCGTACCACGATCTGCCCGGGGTCGGTGCCGGCCAGCTCGTCGGAGAGGTCCATCTCGTCCTCGTCGGGGGCGTCTGCGGGCGCGCCGTCGCGCCACAGCTCGGCGCCGTCGGCGCCGGTCAGGCGCAGCTCGACGCCGGGCAGCGGACGGCCGATCGAGCCGGGTTTCGGCTCGCCGCCGACGAGCGTCGAGGTGAGCACCGGCGCGGTCTCGGTGAGCCCGTAGCCGACGTGCACCGGGTGCCCGGTCAACTCGGTGAAGCGCGCCCCGACGGCCGGCGGCAGCGGCGCCGCGCCGCACACCGCGACGCGCACCGAGGCGAGCGCCGCGGCCGGGTCACGCTCCGCCTCGGCCCAGGTCAGGAACATCGACGGTACGCCGACGAGCACCGTGACCCGGTGTCGGGCGATCTCGTCCAGCGCCCCGGACGGGCCGGGCTCGTCGACGAGCACACCCGTCGCGCCGTGCCGCACCACGGCGCCGAGCACCGTGTTCAGCCCGTACGCGTGGAACAGCGGAAGGGCGAGCAGCACGACGTCGTCGGGGCCGACCACCGGCGGCTCGATCCGGTCGGTCTGGTCGTGGTTGGCGGCGAGCGCGCGGTGCGACAGCATCGCGCCCTTGGGCCGTCCCTCGGTGCCGGAGGTGTAGAGCAGGACGGCGAGGTCGTCGCCGGCGCGGGCCGGGAACCCGTCCGGCCCGGTGTCGCCGCGTACCGGCGGCGCGGTGTGCACGGCGCGCAGCCCGGGCAGCTCGGCGCGGTTCACCCGGGCGGTCACCTCGGGGGCGCCGACCAGCACCGTCGCGCCGGAGTCGGTGAGCACGTGCCGCAGCTCGCGGGCGGTGAGCGCGGGGTTGACCGGTACGGCGATCAGGCCGGCCCGGAGCGCGGCGAGGTAGGTGACCACGAAGTCCGGGGTGTTGCCGAACGCGACAGCCACCCGGGGCGGATGTCCCGGTCCGGCGGCCGGCGGCGCGTCGGCGAGCAGCGCGCGGGCGGTGGCGGTGACCGCGTCGTCCAGCTCGGACCAGGTGAGCGTCCGCTCGCGCCAGCGCAGCGCGGCCCGGTCGCCCCGTTCGGTGGCGGCCCGGCGGAGCCGGTCGGCGAGGTTCGGCGCGGAGCTTTCGGCGGCGTCCTGCACGGTGGCTGAGTCTGGCACAGCGGCGTCCGCCGGACCATGCCCGGACACGGCACCGGGTCCGCCACACGGGACTGGGAATGCAGTACGGTGGGATTCCCGAGCGCGGGATAACGATCTCCAGCGGCACGAGCCGAGCGACCCGGGGCGACCCGTGCGAGCCGCCCTCGCGACACGCCGAGCGGAAAGAAAATCTGCTCCGACCAGGACTTTCCACTGCGGACCACGATCCGGCGCGAAAGTCAACCACACGCGACGGACAACGGGTCCGCCATTCGTGCGATCCGGCGGGAAATACTTCCGCTCTGTGTAACGGACTTGCCACGCGTGGGTGACGTTGGCCCTATCATCACTCGGGTCGGCTCACCCCATTTGCCGTGAGTCGACACCCCTCAGCCCGAGGAGGCCCCCGTGCCCGTCAGCGCATTGGACCAGCACCTCAAGGGGATCTGCCGCCCGTCGGCACGTCCCGACCCGGCCGCGCCCGGCCGGGTTCCACCCGGTCCCCCGGCACCACAGTGGCGCCCGGTGCGGTCGCTGCCCACTCGGACCGGGGAGGCGCGGTGACCACCTTCGGTTACGCCGAACGGCCGGCCGGCGTCACCGGCCCGACCCAGCGCAACCCGCTCAACGAGCGCGCGGACCCGCCTCCACGCAGCGCCGAGAGCCAGCTCGCGGTACGCGGCGAGGGGCGGCGCGTACGCAGCCGCGCGCACCACACGAACGAGGCGCCGGCGCGTCCCGCGACGCCCGGCGGCAACGCGAAACCCGCGGCCGGCCGCCTCGGCAGCCCGGCCCGCCCGACCATGCCGGCGCAGGCCCGGCGCGGTGACGCGGCCACCGGCGCGGAGCCGTCCGCCGCGGAGACCGCGATCCTGCCGGCGGTGACCACAGGCGACACCGCCGTCCTGCCCGCCGTGCCGGCCGCCACGCCCGCCACCGGATTCCCCAGCCGCCCCGACCCGTCCGACCCGGCCACCGAGGTGTGGACGCTCGTCGAACGCGCGCAGGCCGGCGAGTCCGAGGCGTTCGGCCTGATCTACGACAGGTACGTCGACACCGTCTTCCGGTTCGTCTACTTCCGGGTCGGCAACCGCCAGCTCGCCGAGGACCTCACCTCCGACACGTTCCTGCGCGCGCTCAAGCGGATCGGCAGCTTCACCTGGCAGGGGCGCGACCTCGGCGCCTGGCTGGTCACCATCGCCCGCAACCTGGTCGCCGACCACTTCAAGTCGGGGCGCTACCGGCTGGAGGTGACCACCGGCGACGTCCTCGACGCCGACCGGGAGGACCGCGGTCCGGAGGGCAGCCCGGAGGCGGCGGTGGTGGAGCACATCACCAACGTCGCCCTGCTCACCGCCGTCAAGCAGCTCAACCCGGAGCAGCAGGAGTGCATCGTGCTGCGGTTCCTCCAGGGCTTCTCGGTGGCCGAGACGGCCCGTGCCATGGGCAAGAACGAGGGCGCCATCAAGGCCCTCCAGTACCGCGCGGTACGGGCCCTGGCCCGCCTGCTGCCCGACGGCTTCCACTCCTGACCGGCAGCCACCGTCCCGTTTCCTCACCGGCGCCACCGCCGGGCGCTGTCGCGTGCCCGACGCCCCACGCAGGCCGATCACTCTTGGTGATTTCGCCGCCGTCCCAGCCGTAACCGGCGACCGGCGCGGTCCGTTTCTCCGGGTGCGACCAGTGGTTGTCCCGGCGTCCCCCGGGCCACCCGGTCCGGCGGGTCGGGTCGGCCGTTCCGGTCGACTCGGTGCCACACGCTGCCACCGGTCGCTGGTGACGACGACGGCCGCCCGGCCGTGACCAGCGAGAGGGGGTGCCGCGGTGGACAGCGACCTCTTCTCCCGTCGGCGGGCCGAGCGCTTCGCGCAACTCCTCGACGAGGCCAACGGCGGACGCCGGCACCACGTCCGGTCCAAGGCGGACGGTGAACTCACCGCGCTCGTCGAGGTGAGCCGCCGGCTCAGCGCCGAACGGCCCGACGTCGAGGTGGACGCCGAGTTCCGCACCGGACTGCGGGCGATGCTCGTGGCCACCGCCGAACGTGAGGGCGTCGGCACTCCGGCCAAGACCACCACCGGGGTACGCGGAACGCTGCTGCCCGCGATCACCGGACGCCGGGCGCGGGCCCGGGGCGCGATCCTGGTCGGCGTGGCCGCCGGCGCGGTCGCCCTCTCCGGCATCTCCGCCGCCAGCGAGAACGCGCTGCCCGGTGACGCCCTGTACGGCATGAAGCGCTCCACCGAGCGCGCCCAGCTCGCGCTCGCCAGCTCGGACATCAGCCGTGGGCAGCTCTTCCTCGACTTCGCCCGCACCCGGCTGGACGAGGCCGCCTCGGTGCGCGGCGACCGGCTCGGTTTCAGCGCCGTCCTGGACGACATGGACGCGGACACCCGCCAGGGCGTACGCCTGCTGACCACGGTCGCGGCGCAGCGTTCCGACCCGGTGGCGCTGGACGCGGTGGACACGTTCCTGGCCGGCCAGCGCCGGGTGGTCAGCGGCCTGCTGGACCGGCCCGACCACGCCGAGCGGGACCGCACCCGCCGCTCGCTGGCGCTGCTCGACGCGGCCGGCAAGCGCGCCGACGCGCTGCGCGAGGCGATCGCCTGCGGACTGCCCGCGCCGCAGGCCAGCGACGCGCTCGGGCCCGCCCCGGCGGCCTGCCCGGCCGACCGCTGAGCGCGTACGCCGACCGCGCCACACTTCTCCCGGCGGACACCCACCCGTCACACCGTGCCGGATACGCTCGACGCGGAGGGCGTACGCAGTCGTCGAGGCAGGGAGGTCACCGTGGCCGGAACCCGGAAGGTGACCGTCAGCACCGACGCGCACGGGCACACCACCGGCTGGTCGGAGGCCCCGTCGGCGCCCGCGACCACGATCCCGCCGGACCCCACCGCCGCCGCCTTCTTCGACGTGGACAACACGATGATGCAGGGCGCCTCGATCTACTGGTTCGCCCGCGGGCTGGCCGCCCGGAAGTACTTCACCACCGGTGACCTGGCCCGTTTCGCCTGGCAGCAGGCCCGGTTCCGGCTGCTCGCCACCGAGCACGCGGGCGACATGTCCCAGGCCAAGGAGGCCGCGCTCGCGTTCGTGCAGGGCTGGCGGGTGGACGACATCGAGCGTCTCGCCGACGAGATCTTCGACGAGCTGATGGCCCCGCGCATCTGGGCCGGCACCCGCCGTCTGGCCCAGCGTCACCTCGACGCGGGCGAGCGGGTCTGGCTGGTCAGCGCCGCCCCGGTGGAGATCGGCCGGGTGATCGCCGCCCGGCTCGGCCTTACCGGCGCGATCGGCACGGTGGCCGAGGTGGTCGACGGCGCGTACACCGGGCGGCTGGTCGGTGACCTGATGCACGGGCCGGCGAAGGCCGAGGCGGTGACCCAGCTCGCCGCCGTGGAAGGGCTGGACCTGGCCCGCTGCGCGGCCTACAGCGACTCGGCGAACGACCTGCCGATGCTCTCCGCCGTCGGCCGTGCGGTCGCGGTGAATCCCGATCCGGCGCTGCTGCGGCAGGCCCGCGAGCGGGGCTGGGACGTGCGCGACTTCCGCACCGGGCGGCGGGCCGTACGCATCGCCGTGCCCTCCACCGCCGCCGCCGGGCTGCTGGCCGGCGCGGTCACGGCCGGCCTGGCGCTGCACCGGCGCCGCCACCGCGAGGCCTGAGCCGGCGCGCGTTCGCTCAGGGCCCGAACGGGTCGGGGCGGCGTTCGAGCAGCTTGTGCAGCGTCTGCTGGATCGTCTCCCGCACCTGGTCGGCGAGGTTGAACACCACGAGCGGGTCGTCGGCGGAGTCACGCAGGTGCGCGGTCGGGATCGGCGGGCAGAACTCGATCAGCCACTTGCTCGGCAGCGGCACCATGCCCAGCGGCCCGAGCCAGGGGAACGTCGGCGTGACCGGGAAGTACGGCAGTTTGAGCAGCCGCGCGAGGGGCTTGATGTCGGCGAGCATCGGGTAGATCTCCTCGCCGCCGACGATCGCGACCGGCACGATCGGCGTGCCGGTGCGCAGCGCGGCGGAGACGAATCCGCCCCGGCCGAAGCGCTGGAGCTTGTAGCGGTCGGAGTAGAGCTTGCCGACCCCCTTGAAGCCCTCCGGGAACACGCCCACCAGTTCGCCGTTGCCGAGCAGCCGCTCCGCGTCCGGGTTGCAGGCGACGGTGCCGCCGGTCTTGCGGGCTATCTCGGAGACGACGGGCATCCGGAAGACCAGGTCGGCGCCGAGCAGCCGCAGGTAGCGGCGCGCCGGGTGCCGGTCGTGCAGCGCGGTGGAGAGGATCAGCGCGTCGAGCGCCACGGTGCCGGAGTGGTTGCCCACGACCAGGCCCGCGCCCTCGGCCGGTACGTGCTCGATGCCGCTGACCTCGGTGCGGAACCAGTCCCGGTAGAGCAGCCGGACCAGCGGGTGGACAACCGCGTCGGTCAGGTCGGGGTCGAAGCCGAACTCGTCGACCTCGTAGTCACCGGCGAGCCGCCGCCGCAGGAACGCCAGGCCCTGGGCCACCTTGCGGTCCCAGTGGTCGCCCGGCCGGTCGGCCACCGCCGGTCCGGGCGGCGTGTCACCGGCCGGCGCGTCGCCGGCCACGGCCTTCTTCGCCACGGCCTTCTTCGCGACCGTCTTCTTGGCCACGGTCTTCTTGGCCACCGTCTTCTCGGCCGTCGGGCGGTGCGCGGCCGGACCCGGGGCGGCCGACCCGGCCGGGGTGCCGGGCTCGTCGGCGGAGGTGTCCGGCTCGACCGGCGCGGCCGGGCGGGCGGACGGCGCGGTCACCCGGCGGTGTCCGTTGCGCCGTGCCGGCTCCGCGCCCGGCCCGGGCACGTCCAGCGGTACGTCGTAGCGCGCGTCGCGCCGCTCCTCCGGGCTGGTCACGAACGCTCCCGTACGGTCGAGCGGACCTGCCGGATGCTCTCCAGCACCAACCGCTCGGCCGCGGCCAACTGGTCCCGGGTCACCACGACGCCGCCGTGGTGGGCGCGGATGAAGTCCTCGAACGCGGCGGCGGTCGAGCGGGGCGTGAAGCCGAACTCCCGCTCCAGCCGGCTGGTGTCCACCACCCGGCCGTGCACGAACAGGTCCACCTGGTCCAGGCCGTACCGGCCGAAGCCCAGGCTACGGGCGATCGCGGCGACCCCGGCCAGGCCCGGTTCCAGCACCGGCACCGCCACCCGGCCGGCCCGGCGGATCGCCTGCGACAGCGACAGCACGCCCGGCCCGGCGACGTTGTACGTGCCCGGGTGGTCCTCGGCGACCGAGCGGTGCAGCACCTCCAGCGCGTCGTCGAAGTGCACGAACTGCAGGCGCGGGTCACGGCCGAAGACGGTGGGCACCACCGGCTGGGAGAAGTAGCGCGTGAGCGTGGTGTCGGCGGCGTAACCGATGAACGGCGCGAAGCGCAGCACGGTCGCGGTGACGTCGGGCCGGCGGCGGCGGAACCCGCGGACGTACCCCTCGATGTCGAGTATGTCGCGGCCGAAACCGCCGCGCGGCACCTCGCGCGGCTCGGTCTCCTCGGTGAAGACGGCCGGATCGCGGAACGACACCCCGTACGCGGCGGTGGACGAGCGGACCACGAGCTTGCGCAGCCGGGGCGCGCGCTGCGCGGCGGCGAGCATCTGCATCGTGCCGATGACGTTCTGTTCCTTCATCGCCGACCGGCCGCCCTGCTGCGGGTCGGGGGAGGTGACGAGCGCGAGGTGCACCACGGCGTCGACGTCGAGGTCGGCCAGGAGACCGCCGAGCGAGTCGAGGTCGAGACGGACCCGTTCCACGTCGGTGAGCAGGTCGGCCAGCTCGGGGTTGGGCGGCGCCGGATCGACCCCGATGACCCGCTCGATCCGCGGGTCGGCGGCGAGCCGCGCGGCGACGTGCGCGCCGAGCCAGCGACCGACCCCGGTCACGACGACGACCCCCGGGGCACCGGAGGTGTCACCGGGGGTCATGTCGTGCGCCTTGCGCGGCAGGCGGGATCGAGCCGGGACGTCCACGGCCTGATCACCTGAGCCTCCGAGGGTCGACAGTTGGCAAGTGGTGCCGGGTGCCGGGCCAGTGCCCGGCACCGGTCACTTGCCGAGACGGCGACGCTGGACGCGGGTCTTGCGCAGCAGCTTGCGGTGCTTCTTCTTAGCCATGCGCTTGCGGCGCTTCTTGACCACCGAGCCCATACGACAGCCTTTCGATGCAACGTTCGGGGCGGACCGGAAGACACCACCGCCGGTGGCGTCTTGACCGCTTGCGGACAACGGACCGGACCAGCGTGGTGGGCAGGGCACACCAGAGGGCGATCACGGTCGTGGTCCAGCCTAACCGGAGTGCGTCAGCAGGACCAACGCGCCCCCGTCGATGCCCCTTTTCGTCGCACTCGGCGGACCGGCCCGCCGAGTGCTCAGGCGGACTCCTGGAAGGCGCCCCGGAGGTATTCGTGCACGGCGTGCTCGGGCACCCGGAACGAGCGGCCGACCCGCACCGCGGTCAGCTCACCGCTGTGCACGAGACGATAGACAGTCATCTTGGAGACCCGCATGACCGTCGCCACCTCGGCGACGGTCAGGAACCTGACATCCGACAGCCGTGCGTCGGACTGCGACCCGGCCATGGCTCACCGACCCATTCCCGTGCCCGGCGCGTGTCACCGGGCAGGTGCTCCCGCCTCGACGAGCGACGCGCGTGTAACCAGTACGGTAGCGGGACGGCTGTGACCTGCGCGATCCCTTCCACCCTTTGATCATGGCGGGACAGCCGTTCACCCGATGTCCACCAGGGGTTTTTCGCCCGGACGGGTGTCTCGTCCGTAACGCCTACTCGGCGCGCAGCGCCACCACCGGGTCGAGCCGGCCGGCCCGCTGCGCCGGCACCACACCGAAGACGATGCCGACCGCCGCGGAGACGCCGAACGCCAGCGCCAGCGACCACCAGGTGATCGCCGCCGGGATCGGCGAGAGCGCGTCGACGAGCAGCGCGGTGCCCACGCCCAGCGCCATCCCGGTCAGGCCGCCCACCGAGGTGAGCAGCACCGCCTCCAGCAGGAACTGCACGCCGATGTCCCGGGGACGCGCGCCGACCGCCTTGCGCAGGCCGATCTCGCGGGTCCGCTCGCGTACCGAGACCAGCATGATGTTGGACACGCCGACGCCGCCCACCAGCAGCGAGATGCCCGCGATGGCGGCCAGCACACCGGTGAGCACGCCCAGGATGTCGCCGAGCACGCCGAGGATCTGCCGCTGGGTGACGGCGCTGAACTCGGTGTCCGGGTGCCGGCGGGACAGCTCCGCGACGATCCGCTCGCCGAGTTCGTCGATCCGCTCCCGGTCCGGCGCCTTCACCGCGATGCCGTCGATGCGCTGGGTGCCCCACAGCCGTTGCGCCGCCGTCACCGGTACGTGCACCTCGTCGTCCCGGTCCACGCCGAGGCTCTGCCCGAGCGGCGCGAAGACGCCGATCACCCGGAACCGCACGCCGGCCAGCGTGACCTGCTGACCGAGCGGGTCCCGGTCGGGAAACAGCGCCCGGGCCACCGAGTCGCCGAGCACCGCCACCCGGCGGCTGGTGTCGACGTCCGCCCCGGTCAGGTAGCGGCCCCGCGACAGCGACCTGGTGAACACCGACGGGGTGGTCTCCAGCACCCCCTGCACGGTGGTGAAGTCGGACCGGTTGCCGGCCCGGGCGGTCGCGCCGGAGGCCACTGTCACCGCGACCCGGCCGGGGTCGCCGACCACCCGGGAGACGGCGTCGGCGTCGCTGAGGTCCAGCGGCGAGACCACCGGCGCGTTGCCCACCTCGATCCGGCCCGGCACCACCAGCAGCAGGTTCGAGCCGAGCCCCTCGACCTGCTGCTCGACCTGCTGTTTGGTGCCGGTGCCGATGGCCACCAGGATCACCACCGAGGCCACCCCGATGATCACCCCGAGCATGGTCAGCACGCTGCGCAGCCGGTTGGCCCGCAGCGCGTCCCACGCCACCCGCCACGCCTCGGCCAGCCTCATCCCGCGTCCCCGCCGGACCGCGGAAGGCGCTGCTCGGCGCGAGGGCGCTCCCCGGGCCGCGGAAGGCGCCCGGTGGCACCGGCGGCGCCACCGGAGCCACCGGGCGGGTGCCCCGGGCCGCTTCCGGACACGGACCGGGGCTCCGCGCTGGGAGCGGGGTCCAGTGTCGCAGGTACGCCGGAGCCGTCCGACGGCGGTCGATCATGAGCGCTGTCCGAGCGGATCAGGCCGTCCCGCACCGCGATCCGCCGGCGCGCCCGGGCGGCCACCTCCTGGTCGTGGGTCACCATCACCAGCGCCACCCCGGACTCGGCGTTCAGCTGTTCCAGCAGCTCCAGCACCGCCTCGCCGGTGGCACTGTCCAGATTGCCGGTCGGCTCGTCGGCGAGCAGCACCGCCGGTTCGGTGACCAGCGCGCGGGCGATCGCCACCCGCTGCTGCTCGCCGCCGGAGAGCTGGTTGGGCCGGTGGTGCAGCCGGTGGCCGAGACCGACCCGGCCCAGCATCGCCGCCGCCCGCTCCCGCCGCTGCCGCGCCCCGACGCCCCGGTAGACAAGCGGCAGCGCCACGTTGTCCACCGCCGACGTACGAGCCAGCAGGTGGAACGCCTGGAACACGAAGCCGATCGTCTCGTTGCGCAGCGTCGCCAGCTCCGGGGCGGTGAGCGTGGTGACGTCCCGGCCGCCGATCACCAGCCGGCCGCCGCTGGGCCGGTCCAGCCCGCCGAGCAGGTGCATCAGCGTCGACTTGCCCGAGCCGGACGGGCCGATCACCGCCACGTACTCGCCCTGGTCGATGGTGAGCGACACCCCGCGCAGCGCGGACACCGAGACGCCGTCCAACTCGTACGTGCGCCAGACGTCGACCGCCTCGATCGCCGGTTCGGTCACGGGAGTTCCTGGCCGTCGCGGACCTGGTCGGCGCCGCGTACCACCACCCGGTCGCCGGCCCGTACGCCGTCGACGATCTGCACCAGGTCCTGCCCCTGCACGCCCACCGTCACCGGCACCCGGTCGGCGCGACCGTTCCGCAGCACCCAGACCGCGTCCCGCCCGTCGGCGGAGAAGACCGCCGACGCCGGCACCGCCACCGCGTCGGCTGCCTCGCGCACCCGCAGCCGTACCACCGCGTTCATGCCGGGGCGGGGTGCCGGGGCGGCCTCGGCCTCACCCATCCGTCCGGCACCGAGGTCGAGCCGGACCCGGTAGGTGACGCCACCCCGCGCCGAACTGGTCGGCAGCACGTCGACCGACCGCACAGTGGCGTCGTACGTCGCGCCGGTCACCGCGTCCAGCTCGACCGAGGCGGGCACCCCCGCCCGCACCAGCAGCACGTCCGTCTCGTCCACCTCGGCGAGCAGGCCGAGCCGGCCGGTGTCCACCACAGTGAGCACCGGCGTGCCGGCGGTGACCCGGCCACCGGCCGGGATCGCGTCGTCCACGCCGGGCGGCGGTCCGCCCTGCCCGCCCGCGCCGAACGCCGACGGGTCGAGACCGGGCACCGCAGAGCCACCGGCCGCACCGAGCAGCCCGGCCAGGTCGGCCGGCGCCGCCCGGGTGCCGCCCGGCTGCACCACACCGGAGATCGGCGCGCGCAGCGTCAACGCGTCCACTGTCGCCTTCGCCAGGTCGTACGCCTGCTGGGCCTGGAGTCGCTGCGCGGCCGACAGCGCGCCGACGGCGCTGTTCAGCCCGGCGACCCCGCGCTGCACCTGGGCGACGGCCCGGTCGGCGGCGCGGGCGGCCGACTCGTACTGTCGCTGCGCCGAGGAGACCTGGAGCAGCAGCGCGGCGCGTACCTGCGGGTCGCCGACCTTGCCGGCGGCGGCGCGGGCGGCGGCGAACGCCTCGTCGGCGGCCCGGTCGGTGCCCCGCCGGCTGCCGCCCAGGTCACCGGTGCCGGTGCCCCGGCCGGCCCGCTTCGCCGCGCGCAGCGCCTCCCGGGCCTGCGCCAGGCGCTCCCGGGCCGACGGCGAGTCGATCACCGCGAGCACCTGCCCGCGGCTGACCCGCGCGCCGGGGGCGACCCGCAGGCTGGCGAGCGTGCCGTCGGCGGGCGCGGTGAGCGTGGCTGCGGCCCGTGCGGTCACTGTGGCCGGCGCGTCGATCACCTCGCTGACCGGGGCGCGGCCCACCTCGGCGACAGTCACCGCCGGGGCGTCGTCGCCGCAGGAGGCGGCGGTCGTGCCGGTCAGGGCGACGACGGCGAGCAGCGCGGTGACGAGACGGGGGCGGCGGGCCGCGGGCAGCCGCGGCGAGGGAGTGCGGGCCACCCGGCCCATGCTACGACCCCGTCGACAGGCGTCGACGTGTCAGCCGACGACGGCCCGCACGTACGCGACGCACTCGTCGTGCAGCATCGACCACGGGTCGCCGAGCACCTCGTCGGCGGCCTGCGCCGGTGACCGCCGCTCGTGCACCACGGCCCGGTAGAAGTCGAGCATCCGCTGCTCGCCGTAGCGGTCGACCAGGTGCCGCACGGCCAGGTAGCCGACGCCGTAGGCGCCGCCGACCCGGCTGTCGCTCGCGTCCGCCTCCGGCGCCACCGCCTCCAGCCGCCCGGACCAGCCGCCGCGCAGCAGATCGCGCACCTCGGTCAGTCCCTCGTAGCGGTGGACCGGCTGGCCGTCCGCACCGGCGTACTCGGCCAGCCCCTCCACCAGCCACCAGTCCGCGCGGTCGGCGTACCCCCGGTCGGGCAGCGAGGCGGCGTGGGTGAGTTCGTGCCGCAGCAGGTCGTCGACGCCGTCCGGGGTGACGGTCTGGGCGTTGAGCACGACGTCGTGGCGTCCACCGCCGACGCCCACCGCGTACCCGGCGGTCCACTTCGGCCGGCCGCCGCCGTACCAGCGCCGCCACTCGGTCTTCCCGGCGTAGTAGACGAGATACCGGTCCGGCCGCGCGTCGCCGACCGCGTACCGGTCCGCGACCCGGGCGGCCGCCTCGGCCTGGGCGAGCAGGCCGGGCAGCTTGCTCCGCTGCGCGGTGGTGGTGGCCACCACCACCCGCTTCCCGACCGTCACGGCCAGGTCGTTCGCCTGCCACGGCCGGACGCCGGCCGGGTCCGTGCCGGACGGTTCCAGCGCGGTCAGCCGGGGCTCCTCCCCCACCAGCCGCCAGCGCGCGTCCAGCTCCACAGTGCTCGGCGCGCAGTCCGGCGCCACGAAGCAGTACCCCACTGTGATCGTCTGCCGCCACTGTCCGGGCTGCCCGTCGGCCGCCTCCGGCACCCCGTCGGCGGCCGGCCGCCACACGGTGACGCGCAGCGCCCGCAGCGCCGCGTACCGCCGGCTCAGGGCCGGCCGCGCCGCCGGTTCGGCGATCGCGAGGAAGCCGGCCCGGTCGGCGCCGACGAGCGCGGTGGCCTGCCGGTCCAGCAGCGCGAGCATCCGCTCGCCGAGCCGCCGCTGCACCGCCGTGCCCGGGTCGCCCTTCGCGGCCGACCGTCCGGCCGCGTCCGGCGCGGGCCCGCGCAGGAGCACGCCGGGCACCGCGCCCGCCACCAGGCCGAGCGCGAGTCCGAGCGCGGTCCAGAGCGGCCAGCGCCGCCGTTTCCGCACCGCCCGCGTCGGCTCGCCCACGTGCGCCATTGGTACGGGGTACGGCGCGGGTACCGCGACGGGGTGCGGCAACGACGCCGGTGCCGGTGCCATGGTGTCAACGGCGGCGTCCACCTCGGCGCTGTCGGCGCCGGCGTCAGCCGCGCGGGCGGTCTCGGCGCGGGTGTCGTCAGCGCCGGCGTTGGCGCTGAGGTTGGCCGCGACCGCGTCGGCGGCGCTCGCCTTGTCGACGGCATCGACGGCATCGACGGCATCGACGGCGGGACGATGCTCGTCGCCGTCCGTCGTCCGGCCGGGAGGCTGCTCGTCGCCGTCGGTCACCGGCGAAGGGTACGACCAATCGGGCGTTCCGGGAAAGAGTCCCGCCGCTGTTCCGCCGCGCTCCGAGATCTTGGAAGGAAAGGGCCCCCAGAGGGACCGAATTCTTCCAAGATCTCTCAGATCGGGGTGCCGGTCAGCGTCAGCGTGGCCTTGTCGGCTGCCCAGAGGGCCACCAGGGCCACGCCGGGCACGGCATGACCGGCCAGGGCGAGCAGCACGCCGCCGGTGAGGAAGCAGGCGGCCTGGACGGCGAGCTTGGCCGGGTCGGGCAGCGTCACGGCGGCGCGCGGTGAGCAGAACAGTCCCCACGCCACGGCGATCACCAGCGGCGCGCCGAGCCCGGCCAGCAGGCGCAGCGGCCAGCCGGCGTCGAGCGTGAAGCCCCAGTACCCGGCCGAGCCCAGCAGGGCCAGCTCCAACAGGAAGATCACGCCCAGCAGCAGCGCGGTCATCGGTCTCCCCAGGAACGGTAGGCGCGGTCCAGGCCCGCGATCAGCTGGTCGAAGGAACGGTCGGTGTCGCGGGGCAACCCGAATCCGCCGGCCGCCTCCAGCGCGACGAAGCCGTGTACGGCGGCCCGGAACATCCGGATCGCGTCGATCGCGTCGTCGCCGTCGAGGCCGTACCCGAGCAGGATCGCCCGGATCGCGCCGACCGCGCGCTCACCGGCGGCGAGGTGTTCGGCGTCGGCCGGGTCGGGCGCCCGCTGGGCGGCCGGGTAGCGGCCGGGGTGCTGCCGCGCGTACGCCCGGTAGGCGGCGGCGACGGCGCGCAACGCGTCGCCGCCGGCCCGGCCCGCGGCGGCGGTGGTGAGCACGTCGGCGATCTCGGCGGTGGCGAGCACGGCGAGCTGCTGGTGCAGCGCGTCCACGCCGCGCACGTGCTTGTAGAGGCTGGGCAGCGCGACGCCGAGCCGGGCGGCGAGCGCGGCCAGCGTCAGCTTCTCGTAGCCGACCTCGTCGGCGAGCACGGCCGCCTCCCGCACGACTGTGGCCGGGGTCAGGCCGGCCCTAGGCACGCGCGGTCACCGCCAGGAACTCGACCAGGTCGGCGGCGGTGGCGTCGGGCTGGTCGGCGTGCGGGTAGTGGCCGGAGTCGGCGATCATGCGCGCCTCGGCGACGGCGAACTGCCGGCGCGCGGCCCGCGCCTCCGCGCCGGGGTCGGGGAAGTCCGGGTCCTTGGTGCCCATCAGCACGAGCACCGGCCGGTTCACGTCGCGGGCCCGCGCGGTCCAGTGCGGGTCGGCCGGCGCGACCACGCCGCGCACGGCGGCCATCCGGCCGCGCAGCTTGGCGACCAGCTCCTTGCGGTACGCGGCGTCGTCCGCCGGGCGCGCGCAGGGGAACAGTGTGCGGTGGAACAGGCCGAACAGGCGAGGGCTGCGCAGCACGACGGCTTGCGCGGCCCGCATCAGCGGGTTCGGCTTCGGCGTGCCGACGAACGCGCCGATCTGCACGATGCCGCTGACCAGTTCCGGCGCCTCGGCCGCGGCGAAGACCACTGCCGCGCCGCTGGAGGAGCTGCCGACCAGGGTGGCCGGGCCTCCGCCGAGCGCCCGCACCACGGCGAGCAGATCGCCGCCGACGTGCTCCGGGGCGTACGTGGGCCAGCGCGGGCTGGAGTCGCCGTGCCCGCGTACGTCGACAGCTGCCACCCGGTAGCCGGCCGCGACGAGCCGGGGCGTCAGGTGCCGGAAGGCGGCCCGGTTCTCGCCCATGCCGTGCGCGAGCACCACGAGCGGGCCCGAGCCGTGCACCTCGTACGCGATAGTGCCGCCGTCCCGCGCCACCTGGCTAACTGTCATAGCCTTAAAGCTAATGCTGTTAGCCAGACCGCGTCAAGCTTGACCTCAACCCGGGATGAGGTCGCACGATCCCGCACATGCCGATCACCGCCGACACCCACGTACGCCTCGCCCGCCCGAGCCGCGACCTGGTGATGCTCGGCCTGCCCGGGGCCGGCTGGCACCTGGAGCTGGTCGGCGGCTCGACGCTCGCGGTCGAGCCGCGCCCCACCGGCGAGGACCTCTTCGTGCTCTACCTCGACGGACCACCCGACGACGAACTGGTCCCGAGAATCGAACGGGCCGGCGGGACCAGGGTCTCCGCCGGCCCGTACTGGGACAGGTGGGGTGTCACGTTCGCCGACCCGGACGGCTACCGCCTCGTGCTGTGCACCCGGGCCTGGTCGAACGACTGACTCACTTCTTCGACAGCACCGCACGGCCGAAGAACGCCAGGTTCGCCGGGCGCTCCGCGAGCCGGCGCATCAGGTAGCCGTACCACTGGTCGCCGTAGGGGACGTAGGTCCGCACCGTGTAGCCCTCGCCGACCAGGCGCTGCTGCTCCTCCGGCCGGATGCCGTAGAGCATCTGGAACTCGAACCGGGCCGGGTCACGGTCGAACCAGCGGGCGCGGTCCTCGCCGATCGCGATCAGCCGCGGGTCGTGCGTGGCGAGCATCGGGTAGCCGTCGCCGGACATCAGCACGTTCATGCAGCGCACGTACGACTTGTCCACCTCGCGGGCCGACTGGTACGCCACCGACTCCGGCTCCTTGTACGCGCCCTTGCACAGCCGCACCCGCGACCCGGCGGAGGCCAGCTCCCGGCAGTCCGACTCGGTCCGCCGCAGGTACGCCTGGAGCACCGCCCCGGTCGACGGGTGGTCCTTGCGCAGCTTCGCCAGGATGTCCAGCGTCGAGTCGGTGGTGGTGTGGTCCTCCATGTCCAGCGTGACAGTGGTGCCCGCCGCGTCGGCCGCCGCGCAGATCGCCCGCGCGTTGTCGTACGCGAGCTGCTCGTCGAACATCTGGCCCAGCGCGGACAGCTTCACGCTGACCTCGGCAGCCGGGGTGAGCCCGGCGGCGCCGAGCCGGCTCAGCAGCGTGAGGTACTCGTCCCGGGTGGCGTTCGCCTGCTCCGGGGTGGTGGTGTCCTCGCCCAGGTAGTCGAGGGTGACCGCTTGGCCGTCGGCGACCAGCTCGCGGGTGGCGCGCAGCGCGTCGTCGGTGGCGGCGCCGGCGACGAACCGGCGGACGACGTCCCGGGTGAACGGGGCCGTCGCGACGAGCCGCTCCACCTGGGAAGACCGGGAGGCGGCGAGGATGACGGAACGGAGCATGAGCCGAGCGTAACGCTCATCACCGGCCCTCCGCCGGGCGCGTCCGAGGCCCGCTCGGGTCGGCGCGCGGACCCGGGGCGGGCACCCCCGGCTGGCGTCGATCGGCTACAACGTTCACGTGGATCGACGACACCCCCGGCGGCGGCTCCGCTCGGCCTCCGTGCAGCTCGGCGCGCTGACCGCGCTCGCCCTCGCGCTCTCCGGCTGCAACAACGGCTACGACGACGACGATGACGACTGCGCGCTCGGACCGGCCGGCGGGGGCGGCGACACCGTCGCGGTCGCCCTGCGTGTGCCGGCGACCGCCACCGCCGCGCGCGGCGAGCCGGCCCCGACGACCGCCGCGCTGCCCGAGCGCGGCGGCTTCGGCAGCCACCTCGCCTCCTGCGGCGGCTGACGTGCGCCGCGAGGCCAGCACGCCGCGCCCCGGCTGGGACGAGACCATCCGGGCCCAGGGCCTGGTGTACGTCGACACCGAACTGCCCGACGGCAACGTCATGTCGTACTGGGACGAGACGGCCGCGTACTCGTTCACGCTCGACGAGGTGCTCCGCCTGGAGGAGGCGACGGAGGAGCTGCACCGGATGTCGGTGGCCGCCGCCGAGCACGTGGTGGCCCGCAACCGGTACGCCGAGTTCGGCATCCCCGAATGGGCCGCCGAGGCGGTCGCCCGCTCGCTGCGGGAGAGCCCGCCGACGCTGTACGGCCGGTTCGACCTCTGGTACGACGGCAGCGGCCCGCCGAAGATGCTGGAGTACAACGCCGACACCCCGACCGCGCTGGTCGAGGCGAGCATCGTGCAGTGGTACTGGCTGGAACACACCCGCCCGGACGCGGACCAGTGGAACAGCCTGCACGAACGGCTGGTCGGCGCGTGGGCCAAGATCGGCGCCGGGCTGCACGAGCGCCGGACGCACGTGCTCTGGTCCGAGGAAGAGGAGTCGGGCGAGGACCAGATCACCGCCGGCTACCTGGCCGAGACGGCCCGCCAAGCCGGGCTGGACGTGACGCTCATGCCGATCCAGCAGGTCGGCTGGGACGGGCGGCGCTTCGTCGACGCCGACGACCGCCCCATCACCACCTGCTTCAAGCTCTACCCCTGGGAGTGGATGCTGGCCGAACCGTACGGGCGGCCCGCGCTCGACCCGGGCACGCCCACCACCTGGATCGAGCCGGCCTGGAAGCTGCTGCTGTCGAACAAGGCGCTGCTGGCGGTGCTCTGGGAGCTGTACCCGGGGCACGACTACCTGCTGCCCGCGTACCTGGACTCACCGCGCGGCATGACCGAGTACGTGGCCAAGCCGCTGCTCGGCCGCGAAGGCGGTTCGGTACGCATCGTGACCGGCGACACCGAGATCACCAACCCGGGGATCTACGGCGACGAGGGCTTCTGCTTCCAGGAGTTCCGCGCGTTGCCCGAGTTCGAGGGCAACCGGACGGTGCTCGGCAGCTGGATCGTGGACGGCGAGTCAGCCGGCGCCGGCGTACGGGAGAGCGAGAGCCTCATCACTGACGGTTACGCGCGGTTCCTGCCCCACTACATCGACGCACCGCGTCTGCCGTGAGTCGTCTACCGTTGGTGTCGTGAACTTCGACGCGTACGCCCGGACCGGGGTCGAGCTCGTCAACGCCCGGCTGGACGACCTGGACGGCCTACGGGCTGTCTTCTCGGACGAGCAGGGCTGGATGCGCGACGAAGTCGCGGAACGGGACCTGGCGATCTTCCGGCGGGCGCAGAAGCGACTCCGGGACGTCTTCGAGTACGGCACCTCGGGCCGGGACAACGAAGCGGTGGCGGAGCTGAACGCGCTGCTGGAGGCGTTCCCGGTGCAGCCGCGCATCTCCGGCCACGACTCCTCCGACTGGCACATGCACGTGACCAGCCGGGGCGCGTCGGTCTCCTCCGAATACCTGGCCGGGGCGGTCTGGGGCCTGTCGGTGTGGCTCTGCGAGTACGGCAGCGCCCGCTTCGGCGTCTGCGCCGACGACCGCTGCGGCAACGTCTACCTGGACACCTCGTCCAACTGCTGCCGGCGGTTCTGCTCCGAGCGCTGCGCCACCCGCTCCCACGTGGCGGCGCATCGGGCCCGCAAGCGGGCCGCGGTCGGCGAGCAGGCCGTCCCCGCGCAGCCGCTGTCCCCGGTGAGCTGACCTCCGGGGCGGCGCGCCCCGGTCAGGCGTCGACCGGCGAGGCGGCGGTCAGGTTCGCCCGGGCGAACTCCAGCGACTCACGCAGGTCCGCCTCCCGGACCGCCCGGCTCTTCGCGCCCCGGGTGGTCACCTCTACCGCCACCGTGCCGCTGAACCCTCGGCCGGCGAGCGAGCGGAGCATCTCCGCGCAGGGCTGCCCGCCGCGACCGGGCACCAGGTGCTCGTCACGCCCCTCGCCGGTGCCGTCGCCCAGGTGCACGTGCGCCAGGCCGGAACCCATCCGGTCGGCCATCGCCATCGCGTCGGTGTGCGACGCAGCGCAGTGCGACAGGTCGAGCGTGTACGAGGCGTACCCGATCTCGGTCGGGTCCCAGCCCGGCGCGTACGGGACGAACTGCCGCCCCGCCATCCGCACCGGGTACATGTTCTCCACCCCGAAGTGCAGGCCGCCGAACTGCCCGGCGATCGTGTCGAGCCCGTCGGCGAAGGTACGCGCGTAGTCACGCTGCCAGGTGAACGGCGGGTGCACCACGACGGTCGGCGCCTCCAGCGTCTCGGCCAGCTCGGCGGCCTTGCGCAGCCGCTCCCACGGGTCGGGGCTCCACACCCGCTGGGTGACCAGCAGGCAGGGGGCGTGCACCGACAGCACCGGGACGCCGTAGTGCTCGGCGAGGCCGCGCAGCGCGCCCGCGTCCTGGCTGACCGGGTCGGTCCAGACCATCACCTCGATGCCGTCGTAGCCGAGTTCGGCGGCGAGCTGGAACGCCGCCGCGGTCCGTTCGGGGAAGACCGAGGACGTGGACAGGAGTACCGGAACGCGGTAGGTCACGCCTCCGAGGGTAGCTCCAACCGCCAGCGAGCATCGGGACGAGCAACCGCAAAGCAACCCAGAGCGCTCGTACGGTCACATCGGCGCGAGCTGATCCAGCCGACGCAGGATGACGCCCTCGCGCAGCGCCCACGGGCAGATGTCCACGCCGTCCACACCGAGCCGCCGCATCACCGCCTCGGCCACCACCGCGCCCGCGAGCAACTGGTGCGCCCGCTGCGCGCTCACCCCCTCCAGCTCGGGCAACTGGGCCGGCGGGATGTGCCGGATGAACCCCAGCACCTGCCGCAGGCCGGTACGGGTCAGGCTGCGCCGCGCCCACAGGCCCGCACCGGAGGGAGCCGCGCCGGCCAGCCGGGCCAGCGTGCGGAACGTCTTCGAGGTGGCGACCGGACGCTCCCAGCCCACCGCCGTCAACTGCTCCACCACCGGGTCGAGCTGCGCGTCCACGTACGCCCGCAGTTCCTCCACGGCCTCGGCCGACGGCGGCGCCGTGCCGGCCGGGTCGACCGCCAGCCGCTCCCGGCTCAGCCGGCCCGCGCCGAGCGGCAGCGAGATCGCCACGTCCGGGTGCTCGTCGATGCCGGCCGCCAGCTCCAGCGAGCCGCCGCCGATGTCCATCGCCAGCAGCCGCCCGGCGGACCAGCCGAACCACCGCCGCACCGCGAGGAACGTCATCCGCGCCTCGTCCGCCCCGGAGAGCACCTCCAGGCGTACGCCCGTCTCGTCGCGGACGCGGGCCAGCACGTCGGCGGCGTTCGTGGCGTCGCGAACAGCGCTCGTGGCGAACGCCAGCAGATCCTCGGCGCCCAGCCCGTCCGCCGCCGCCCGGGCCATGCCGACCGCCTTGACCAGGCCGTCCGCGCCGCCGACGGTGAGCGCGCCGTCCGGACCGATCTGCTCGGCCAGCCGCAGCACCACCTTCTCCGAGTGCGCCGGCCAGGGATGCGCGCCGTGGTGGGCGTCGACCACCAGCAGATGCACCGTGTTGGAACCGACGTCGAGGACACCCAGTCGCATGGGAAAGACCCTAGGGCCAACACGTTTCGTCGGCTCGGCGGCCGGGCGGGGTCACCGCGCGTACGCTGGTCCGAGTGACAGGGCAGATCGAGCTTCACGTGCTGGTGGACGACCCCGAGGACCCGCGCAGCCGCGAGGTCGGGCTGGACTTTCCCCGGGAGTGGATCGAGTTCGTCGACCCGGCCGACCCGAAGCACGTCGTCCGCGCCGACCTGACCTGGCTGCTCTCCCGCTGGACGTGCATCTTCGGGCAGGGCTGCCACGGCATCATCGCCGGACGGGCCGCCGACGGGTGCTGCTCGCACGGCGCGTTCTTCACCGACTCCGACGACGAGAAGCGGGTCCGGGCAGCGGTCAAGCGGCTGACGCCGGAGACGTGGCAGCACTTCCGGCGCGGGTTCAAGAACTGGACCGAGAACGACACGGTCGACGGCAAGACGCCGGCCCGGCGTACCGCCACCCGCGACGTGGACGCCCCGTGCGTGTTCCTCAACGACGCCGACTTCGCCGGCGGAGGCGGCTGCGCGCTGCACGCCCAGGCGCTGCGCGACGGGGTGCACCCGCTGGAGTACAAGCCGGACGTGTGCTGGCAACTGCCGGTACGCCGCGACCAGGAATGGCACAAGCGGCCGGACAACACGAAGGTGCTGATCTCCACGCTGGCCGAGTTCGACAGGCGCGGCTGGGGCGCGGGCGGGCACGACCTCGACTGGTGGTGCACCTCCTCGACCGACGCGCACGTCGGCGCCGAGCCGATGTACGTCTCGTACGGGCCGGAGCTGACCGCGCTGATCGGCGCGCCCGCGTACGCGAAGCTGGCCGAGCTGTGCGCCGCCCGGCAGCGCCAGGGTCAGATCGCCCCGCACCCCGCAAGCGAGTGAAGGCCGGCACCCCGTCTCGGGGTGCCGGCCTTCGTATCTCTTACTTGTTCCAGTGCTCGGCGACGAGGTCGGCGGCCTGCTGCTCCCACTGGGCGTAGTGGTCCGGGTACGCGGACACCTGGACGGTCTGGGCGGCCTTGGTCAGCGGCATGTCCTGCCAGCCGTCGACCTGCTTGAGGCCCTTCAGGAACGCGGTGGTGGAGTACTCGGGGTCGGTGATCTGCTCGACCGTGCCCCAACCGCTGGAGGGGCGCTGCTGGAACAGGCCCTGCGAGTCGTGGTCGTTACGGTCACCGAGGTGGCCGAGGTTCTCCAGCTTCGACTCCTGCAACGCGGTCGCGATCGACACGACCGCGGCACGCTCGTCCATGCCGGCCTTCTTCGTCGCCGCGATGATCGCCTTCACGTTCCTGGTCTGCTCGTCATTGAGGTCGATGCGGGACTGGTCGCCCTGCACGCCGTGCGGGATCAGCTTGTCGGACTGCACGGTGGCGGTGACCGGCTTGACCGCGTGGGCGGTGTCGGCCGCGTGGGCGGCGACCGGGCCGGCGAACACGCCACCGGTGAAAGCCAGACCAGCAATACCCAGAACGCTCTTACGCAGAATCGTGTTCATGATGGGGGCTCCATTCGGGGGTCGACACACCCCCCGGGGGGACCGGGGGTGCGTGGGCACCGTCAGGCGCTCAAGAAAGTCTCAAGGGGGATCCCGGCTGCTCGCGGGGCGGGGGCCTCTACGCGGCGCCGGAAGGATGTCCAACGACTGTCGGCCCGGCATCATTCCCGGGCCAGCTCACGCTGTCGGGGGTGCGGCGCGGGGCTCACGTCGTCGGAACCGTGTTCAACGACCAGCCGAGCGGGATGATTCCCCGCGGCTCACGCCGCCGCACGTACTCAACGGCCTGAGGTCTGTCCCCACAGCCGACGCGCTCGGGGGCGCGGCCTTGCTCGGTCGTTCACCCGGTTACAACGCCACCGGCCCGCCCACGATTCCGCCACCAAAGTGCCGCCCACCACCCCCGAACCCGACACCCCGCCCACACACGCCAAACCCCCACCGCGCCCCGGCCCGGCCGCCTCGCTCCACGCCCTGTTGATCAAGGAGTTTGCGGCCCTTTCCGGCACCCACGAGCCCACTAACTCCTTGATCACCGCGATCTTGGAGTTGTGGCACCTCACGAAGGGCGTCAAGCCGGGCATCCCGGGCACCACAACTCCAAGGCCCAACAAGCCTTCACCAGGCCCCCACACCGGGTTGATCATGAGGTTAGCGGTGACAAACCGGACACCAAGTGCCGCCAAGTTCATGATCGACGCGAGCGGGCAGGGCGGTGCGCTGGACGGGAGCGAAGCGGCCGCGACCGGTCCCGCGATCTTGCAGTTTGCGCCCTCCGTGCACCCGATTCGCCCGGTTTGCGGGGCACCAAAGTGCAAGATCGCGCGATCGAGGGAGGGTCGGGCGGAGTGGGGGTCGCGAACCCCCCGAGAGGCCCCGAGGGTCGGGGATCTTGGAGTTGTGGTGCCTCGCGAAAGGTGCCAAGCCGGGCATCCTGGACGCCACAACTCCAAGATCGACGGGGGCGTGGACGGGGGCGTGGACGGGGGACGGGCGGGTGGCCGGCCCGGGGGGTCAGGGCTCGAACTTGTAGCCCAGGCCTCGGACCGTGACGATGTAGCGCGGCGCAGACGGCTCCGGCTCGATCTTGGAGCGCAGCCGCTTCACGTGCACGTCCAGCGTCTTGGTGTCGCCCACGTAGTCGGCGCCCCAGACCCGGTCGATCAACTGCCCGCGGGTGAGCACCCGCCCGGCGTTGCGCAGCAGCAGCTCCAGCAGCTCGAACTCCTTGAGCGGAAGCTGCACCCCGGCGCCGCCGACCGTCACCACGTGCCGTTCGATGTCCATCCGGACCGGGCCGGCGGCGAGCGTCGGCGCGCCCGTCTCGTTCGACTCGGCGCTCTGCCGGCGCAGCACCGCCCGGATGCGGGCGACCAGTTCACGCGGCGAGTACGGCTTCGTCACGTAGTCGTCGGCGCCGATCTCCAGGCCGACCACCTTGTCGATCTCGCTGTCCCGCGCGGTGACCATGATGATCGGCACGTGCGAGCGCTGGCGGAGCTGCCGGCACACCTCGGTGCCCGACATCTCCGGCAGCATCAGGTCGAGCAGCACGATGTCGGCGCCGGTCCGGTCGAACTCGGTGAGGGCGTCGGTGCCCGTCGCGGCGACGGAGACCTCGAAACCCTCCTTGCGGAGCATGTAGGACAGGGCGTCGGAAAACGACTCCTCGTCCTCGACCACCAGTACGCGGCTCAACGGGTGTTTCCTTTCCTGTGGTCAGACCTGCCGGAGCTCGGCCGGGCCGGCCTCGATCCCAGCGGAGGCGAGTGTCGTCTCCAGGTCGTCCGGGGGGCGGGCGGGCAACCGGAGGGTGAACGTCGACCCCCCACCAAGAGTGCTCGACA
This sequence comes from Micromonospora sp. C41, assembly GCF_018070485.1. Lineage (NCBI taxonomy): Bacteria > Bacillati > Actinomycetota > Actinomycetes > Micromonosporales > Micromonosporaceae > Micromonospora > Micromonospora sp. C41. The sequence continues at coordinate 48,245 of NZ_JAGPXP010000021.1, forward strand.
CGTCCACCCGGCCGCCATGGTTGCTGGCGATGTGCTTGACGATGGCCAGTCCCAGGCCGGTGCCGCCGGTCGCGCGGGAGCGGGCCTGGTCGGCGCGGTAGAACCGCTCGAAGATCCGGTCCACGTCGTTCGGGGCGATGCCGATGCCCTGGTCGGCCACGGCGATCTCGACGTGTTCGTCGGTTCCGGTGACCGTCACCCGGACCGTGGTGTCCTCGCCGGAGTAGGTGATCGCGTTCTCCACCAGGTTCGCCACCGCGGTGGCGAGTTGGCTGTCGCTGCCGTACACGGTCAGGCCCCGCTGCCCGCCGACGGCGATCTCCACCCGGCGGGCGGCGGCCGCGGTGCGGGTGCGGTCGACGACCTCGGCGAGCACCCAGTCCACCGAGACCGGCTCGGGCGCGGGTTGCGGCTCGGCGCCCTGGAGGCGGGTCAGTTCCAGCAGCTCCTGCACGAGGCGGCCGAGCCGGGTCGACTCGTGCTGGATCCGCTCGGCGAACCGCCGCGCGGCGACCAGGTCCTCGGACAGGTCGGGCGCGCCGTCGGAGGCCGGTTCGGTGGCGTCGACGAGCGCCTCGGCGAGCAGTTGCAGCGCGCCGATGGGTGTCTTCAGCTCGTGGCTGACGTTAGCCACGAAGTCCCGGCGTACCCGGGCGAGACGGTGCGACTCGGTGACGTCGACGGCCTCGATCGAGACGTAGCCGGAGCCCAGTCCCATCGCCCGCAGGTGCACGCCGAGCGGGTTGTCGCCACCGCCGTCGCGGCCCCGGGGCAGGTCCAGCTCGATCTCGCGCCGCACGCCCGTGCGGCGGACCTGCCCGGCGAGGGTACGGATCAACGGGTGCGCCGCGATCGAGCCGGGTGTCGCCCCGGTACGCAGCAGACCCATCGCCCGGGCGGCCGGGTTGACGAGGACGGGCACGTCGTCCGGGCCGAGCACCACCACGCCGGCACGCAGCGAGTCGATCGTCTTGCGTCCGAGCCCGGATAGGCCCCCCTGCTGGTCGTCCGGAATCGTCGGCCTCCCTGCGTCACGACGGGTGGTCCCGCCGCCCAGCGACGCCCGCCGGCGCCGCCACTGCTCAACCGGTCCGGACAGCGTCGCCCCGGCGACCAGCCCGGTCACCAGCGCCACGGCCACCGCGACCGCCACCGCCCATTCCACCCGGCGATCGTAGGGTCATTGTTAACCCAGGGATCGGGCACAAAGGGACGAACCACTCTCGCTTCCGGCAAAGTTCACCTGCGGGCCCCGCGTCGTTCACCCACGTTCATCCTGGTGCCGACCGTTCGGCCTAGCGTGGGGCGCGCACCTGCTCCCGCCGTACCCCTCGGGGTCGCGGCACCGACCCCAGGAAGTGACGATGCGCGACGAGTTCCGGGCCGACCTGCAGATTGTCAGCCAGTTGCTGGTGGACATGGCCGAGGCGGTACGCGCGGCCATGCGGCAGGCCACGAAGGGTCTGCTGACCGCCGACCGGACGGCCGCCGAGACGGTGATCGCGCGGGACGCCGAGATCGACGAGCTGTACCGGCACGTGGAGGAGCGGGTCTGCGACCTGCTGGCCCGGCAGGCGCCGGTCGCCTCCGACCTGCGTGCCATGATCACCGCGCTGCACGTGGCAGCCGATCTGGAACGGATGGGCGACCTGGCCGACCACGTGGCCAAGACGGCGCTGCGCCGGCACCCGTCCCCGGCCGTCCCGGCGGAGCTGCGGCCGGTCTTCACCGACATGGCCGGGATCGCCGACCGGATGGCCGAGAAGATCGGCGCGGTGCTGGCCAAGCCGGACGCCGACGTGGCCGCCGAGCTGGACGGCGACGACGACGCGATGGACGACCTGCACAGGAGCCTGTTCGGTGTGCTGCTCGGCGACGACTGGCCGTACGGGGTGGAGACGGCGATCGACGCGACGCTGCTGGGCCGCTTCTACGAGCGTTTCGCCGACCACGCGGTGAACGCGGGCGAACACGTGGTCTACCTGATCACCGGTTCGACGTCCGCCTGACCCCGGCCCGCGCGCAAGGAAGGGCCCCTTATTAACAGCGAGCGTTAATAAGGGGCCCTTCCTCTACCGCAGACGTTAAAAAGGGGCCCTTCCTTACACCAAGCTCAGCGGCCCTGGTTGGCTACCGCGGCGGCGGCGTCCTTGGCCGCGTCCGGGTCCAGGTACGTGCCGCCGAGCACCTGGGGACGCAGGTCGGCGTCCAGGTCGTAGCGCAGCGGGATGCCGGTGGGGATGTTCAGCTTGGCGATCGCCTCGTCGGAGATCTGGTCGAGGTGCTTGACCAGGGCGCGCAGCGAGTTGCCGTGCGCGGCCACCAGCACCGTCCGGCCGGCCAGGATGTCCGGCACGATCGAGTCGTACCAGTAGGGCAGCATCCGGTCGACGACGTCCTTCAGGCACTCGGTGCGCGGCATCAGCTCGGTCGGCAGCAGCGCGTACCGGGGGTCGCCGACCTGCGACCACTCGTCCGCGTCGTCGATCGGCGGCGGCGGCGTGTCGTACGACCGGCGCCAGAGCATGAACTGCTCCTCGCCGTACTCGTCGAGGGTCTGCTTCTTGTTCTTGCCCTGCAGGGCGCCGTAGTGGCGCTCGTTGAGCCGCCACGACCGGCGCACCGCGATCCAGTGCCGGTCGGCGGCGTTCAGCGCCAGCTCGGCGGTGCGGATGGCCCGGCGCAGCAGGCTCGTGTGCACCACGTCCGGCAGCAGGTCGTGCTCGCGGAGCAGCTCGCCGCCGCGCCGCGCCTCGGTCTCCCCCTTGGCGGTCAGGTCGACGTCGACCCAGCCGGTGAAGAGGTTCTTGGCGTTCCAGTCGCTCTCGCCGTGCCGCAGCAGGACCAGCGTCCCGACGGTGGGCCCCTCGCTCGCAGTCATGCCGATCATCCTGCCGTACCGGCGCGACGGACACGCGGCGACCTGTGGTGACGACCACCACGTGGAAAACCTGATGACCACGGCTCCGGCCCGGCACTAGGTTGTAAGGCGTTCCAAACAGATCGGTCATTACCACACGGGGGCGTCGGGATGCGGACGGTACGAGGCTGGTTCCAGGACACGGCGGGTGGCCTGCCACGGACGTTCTGGTACCTCTGGGCCGGCACGCTGATCAACCGGCTCGGCTCGTTCGTCCTGATCTTCCTGGCCATCTACCTGACCCAGGAACGCGGCTTCTCCGCCGCCCAGGCCGGTCTGGTGATCGGTCTCTGGGGCGCCGGCGGCGCGGTCGGCACCACCATCGGCGGCACCCTGACCGACCGCTGGGGACGGCGGCCCACGCTGCTCGTCGCGCACGTCGGCGCGGCGGGCATGATGATCGCGCTGGGCCTCGCCCGGCCGCTCTGGGCGGTCGCCGTGGGCGCGCTGCTGCTCGGCGCGTTCGCCGAGGCGGCCCGCCCGGCCTTCGGCGCGATGATGGTCGACGTGGTGCCGGACAAGGACCGGCTGCGCGCCTTCTCGCTGAACTACTGGGCCATCAACCTCGGTTTCGCCTGCGCCGCCGTGCTCGCCGGCTTCGCCGCCCAGGGCAGCTACCTGCTGCTGTTCCTGGTGAACGCGACCACCACACTCGTGACCGCGCTGATCATCTTCGCCAAGGTCGGCGAGACCCGCGGCCCGGTCACGGTGCTCCCGGTCAAGGGGATGCCGGCGCCGGCCGGCGCGCTGCGCACCATCCTCGCCGACCGGGTGTTCCTCGGCTTCGTCGCGCTCAACCTGCTCGCCGCGCTGGTGTTCCTCCAGCACATCTCGATGCTGCCGATCGCCATGGGCGACTCCGGGCTCAGCCCCGCCACGTACGGCTCGGTGATCGCGCTCAACGGCGTGCTCATCGTGGTCGGCCAGCTCTTCGTACCCCGGCTCATCAAGGGCCGCAGCCGCTCACACGTGCTGGCGCTCGCGTCGCTGGTGATGGGCGCCGGGTTCGGGCTCACCGCGTTCGCCGACACGGTCTGGCTCTACGGCCTGACCGTGCTGATCTGGACCGTCGGCGAGATGCTCAACTCGCCGTCCAACGCCACCCTGATCGCGGAGCTGTCGCCGGCCGCGCTGCGCGGCCGCTACCAGGGCGTCTTCTCGCTGTCCTGGCAGCTCGCCGGCGCCGCCGCGCCGATCCTCGGCGGCCTGGTCCGCGAGCAAGCCGGCAACAGCACGCTCTGGCTCGGCTGCGCGGGCATCGGCGTCGTGGCGGCCGTCGCCCACCTGATCTCCGGCCCGGCCCGGGAGCGCCGCGCGCTCGCGCTGCGCGCAGTGGGCACGCCGGTCGCGCCGGTCACCGCCACCGCATCCCCGGCGCCCGAGGCGGCCGAGGCCGCGGCCACCGCACCCGCCGCGCCGGTCCGGGCCGGTTCCTGAGTACGCCCCGACGCGACCGCCCCGAGGCGGGTGGATACCGTACGGGACGGAATCGGTAAGGAAACCTTCCTGGAGGACTGGTGCACGGCCTGCGGCGCTGGTGGGACGACACGGCCGGCGGGCTCCCCGCCACGTTCTGGTACCTCTGGTCCGGCCTGCTGATCAACCGGGCCGGCGCGTTCGCGCTGCTGTTCCTGTCGCTGTACCTGACCGTCGCGCGGGGCGCCCCGCCGTCGCTGGCCGGGCTGGTGGTCGGCGCGTACGGGATCGGCGGCGCGGCCGGCACGCTGCTCGGCGGTGTGCTGGCGGACCGCTGGGGACGGCGGGCCACGCTGCTCGCCGCCCACCTGGTCGCCGCCGGGCTGATGGCGGCGCTGGCGTTCACCACGCACCTGGCGGTGATCGCCGTACTCGCCACGCTGGTCGGGGTGGCGCACTCGATGCCCAGCCCGGCGTTCGTGGCGGCCATCGTGGACGTGGTACCCGAGGCGCGCCGCTCCCGCGCGTTCAACCTGCAGTTCTGGGCGTTCAACCTGGGCATGGCGGTGGCCTCGCTGCTGGCCGGAATCCTCGCCGAGGCCAGCTTCACCGCGCTGTTCCTGGTCGACGCCGCAGCCACGCTGGCGGCGGCGGTGGTGATCGCGCTGAAGGTGCCGGAGACGCTCACCCGGCGGCCGGCGCTCACGCCACGGGCGGTGATGGGACGCCGTCCCGGGCTGCACACCGCGCTCACCGACCGCACGTTCCTGGTGTTCGTCGGGCTGACATTCCTGCTGGCAGTGCTGACCATGCAGACCTCGACGATCATGCCGCTGGCGATGCGCGCGGACGGCCTGCGCCCGTCGGCGTACGGGCTGGTGGTGGCGCTCGGCGGGGCGCTCATCGTGGTCGGGCAGCTGTTCGTGCCCCGGCTCATCGAGCCGTACCGCAAGTCGACGGTGCTGGCCGTCTCCACCGCGTTGATGGCGCTCGGGTTCGGCACGCTGACAGTCGCCGACGGGCTGCCGCTCTACCTCGGCGCGGCGGTGGTCTGGACGGCCGGGCAGATGCTCGCCGCGCCGCCGAACGCTCAGATCAACGCCGACCTCGCCCCGCCCGAGCTGCGCGCCCGCTACCAGTCGGTGTTCTACCTGACGTTCCCGGCCGCGTCGTTCGTCGCGCCGGCGCTGGGCGGGCTCAGCCTGGAACATCTGGGCGAGCGGCACTGGCTGGTGGTCGGCGTGCTCGGGCTGCTGGCCGCCGCCGGGCACCTGCTCGCCGGGCCGCCCCGGGAGCGCCGGGTCGCCGCGCTGCGGGCGGCAGCCGTGGAACCGGTCTCGTCTGCCCGCTGAACGCCGACAACGGCAGAGCGCCCATCCCGACCCCCGTCGAGATGGGCGCTCTGACCGTACGCCCGGCGGCGGCGGGCGACACTCACCCCCGTAAGCGTCGCCCGCTCGCGCCGCCGGTTCCACGGGTGGCACCGTCCCCCAACGGCGTGCTCCACCCGATCTTCGCATCTCGCCTGCGCGGATCTGATCGATCCACCGCTCCCCCGAACGGAAACAAGCGTGACGCGGTGCAATAAAGTTAGTTCGCCCAGATTCCGGATTCAACCCAGATCGCTGTCTTGCCCGTCACAGCGTCCGTGTCGGGAATCCGGCTGTCCGTGCTGCGGTCCCTGGGATGGCAAACACCGGGTTCCCGGGGTCCATTCCCGTAAACCTCAGCCGTCCTCGCGATTCGGGTTCTCGGTCCGGAAGAAGTTGCTCTGCCGTCCGTCCCGCATCTGCTCCTGGTAGATCAGGTTCAGCCGCCGCAGGTCGAACGTCCGGAACCAGTCGTCCCAGGTGATCTCCCGGATCCGGCTGCTCTCCCGGTAGCCGGGGATGTTGAACGTCAGCACCCCGGGCCGGCCCGCACGCTCGGTACCGGCGATGGTGGCCGGCTTCGCGCCCCGCGCCCGCGCCCAGCGCTGGATCACCTCGTGGTTACGGGTGACCAGGCTCCGGCCCGGACGCTCCGGCCGGTCCGCGAGCGACGTGATGAGCTGCGACGATCCGATCGACCGGCTGGACGCCGGCCCACGGGTCGGCGCGCTCTGCGCCCGAGCCGACGTCGCCTTCCGGGCCGGCGCCGCCTTGGCGCGCGAAGGAGCGGCCTTCGCCCTCGACGGAGCCGCCTTCTTCGCCCGGGCGGGCGTGGCCTTCGCGCGGGACGGAGCCGCCTTCGCGCGCGTCGCGGTCGCCCGCGACGAGGTGGCCTTGGCGCGGGGCGGGGCCGCCTTGCGCGTACCCGTCGCCTTGGCCCTGGCACCGGTGGCCCGCGCGGCCGGCGCGGACTTGGCCGGCGACGTGGCCCGGCGGGCAGTGGTCTTCTTCGCGGCGGTGCTCTTGCGGGTCGCGGCCGGCCGCCCGGCCGGTCCGGAGCTGCGCCGCGCGGCGCCGCCCTCCCCGCGCATCGTCCGCGCCAGGGTCTTCACGAGTTCCGGCTTCCGCAGCGCGGAGATCCCGGAGACCCCGCGCCGCTTGAGCTGGCTGCGGATGTCGTCCACCTTCATCCGGGAGATCGCCGACTCCGACACCCTCGGGGTGTTCGGCGTCTGGTTGCCGCTTTGCCGCTTGGTCCGGGTCGCAGTCGTGCCGCGACCTGAGCTGTTGCGCTGAGCCATGGGACACGCTCCTCGACAGTCCGTCCTCGGCCCGCGGTGGGTCCCAATGCTCCGCACCGCGCGGGGCGGCATACCCGTCAGGAGGGCTCCGAACCTCCGGCGGGCGATCCGGCAGTGGCGGACGGCTCGAAGAGGTGCGCGAACGCGGCCAGGTTGGCAGTCGACTCGCCGCGCTTGACCCGCCACTCCCACTCCCGGCGGATGGCCGTGCCGAAGCCGATCTCCAGCATGCTGTCGAACGACTCGTCGGCGTACGTCAGCACGGAGCCCAGCAGCCGGTCCAGCTCGTCGGCGTCGACCCCGGCCAGGTTGACCCGACCGGTCAGGTAGACGTCGCCGACCGCGTCGATGGAGAACGAGACGCCGTACATGCGGGCGTTGCGCTGCAGCAGCCAGGCCCACAGCTCCTCGCGGCGCTCGTCGGGCTGGCGCATCACGAACGCCTCGACCCGCAGCGCGTGCTCGCCCACGATCAGGTTGCAGATCGTCTTGAGCTTGTGCGTGCCCGGCAGGGTCACCGCGTACGACGCCTCGCCGGTCGACTCCCACTCCAGCTCGCGCTCGGCGCAGACGGACTCGATCAGCGCGGCGACCTCACTCCTGCGGCTCATCGCACCCACTCTACGACCGGTCGACCGGGGCCGCCGGACGGGTGATCACCAGGAGCACAGCATCGCCGGGTCGCCGAGCCGCCGCGCCAGCCGGGCCCGGTGCTCGGTGATCGCCTCCCCGTAGACGGCGAGCAGGCCGGAGGCGGTGCGGTGCCAGGAGAAGTCCCGGGCGTGCCGCTCGGCGCCCCGGCCCAGCGCGGCACGGCGTACCGGATCGGGCAGCAGGCGCGCCAGCGCCCGGGCCCAGTCGACCGGGTCGTGGCCGTCGATGAGCATGCCGCTGACGCCGTCGCGTACCGCGGTGACCAGGCCGCCCACGGCGGCGGCCAGCACCGGCGTGCCGCACGCCTGGGCCTCCAGCGCCACGAGGCCGAACGACTCGTTGTGCGACGGCACCGCGACCAGGTCGGCGGCGCGGTAGAGGGCGGGCAGGTCCGCGCCGGTCTGCGGCGGCAGGAACCGCACCCGGTCGGCGATGCCGAGCGCGTGCGCCAGCTCGATCAGGGCGGTGGGCCGGTCCAGGCCACTGCCGCTGGGCCCGCCGCAGATCACCACGGTCAGCTCGTCGGCCAGCGCCGGATCCCGTTCACGCAGCGCGGCGGCGGCACGGACCAGCACGTCCGGCGCCTTGAGCGGCTGGATGCGGCCGACGAACGCGACCACGTACCCGTCGGCCGGCAGGCCGAGCCGGCGGCGTGCGGCCCGGGTCGCGGCGTCCCGGTCACCGACGGCGGGACGGAACCGCTCCAGGTCGACGCCGGGTTCCACGATCGCCACCCGGTCCGGGTCGGCCGCGTACCGGTCGAGCAGGTCACGGGCCTCGACCCGGGTGTTGGCGACCAGCCGGTCCGCCTCGGTGACCACCTGCTCCTCGCCGATCACGCGGGCCTTCGGCTCGGGGCGGTCCCCGGCGGCGAGGCGGGCGTTCTTGACCTTCGCCAGCGTGTGCGCGGTGTGCACCAGCGGTACGCCCCAGCGCTCCTTGGCCAGCCAGCCGACCTGACCGGAGAGCCAGTAGTGCGAGTGGATCAGGTCGTAGTGGCCCGGCGGGCGGGCCGCCTCGGCGCGCAGCACCCCGGCCGTGAAGGCGCAGAGCTGGCCCGGCAGTTCCTCCTTGGTCAGCCCCTCCAGCGGCCCGGCGGTGACGTGCCGGACGGACACGCCGGGCGCCACCTCGACCACCGGGGGCAGGTCACCGGCGGTGGCCCGGGTGAAGATCTCCACCTCGACGTCGGCCTCGGCCAGCCGCCGGGCCACCTCCAGGATGTAGACGTTCATGCCCCCCGCGTCACCGGTGCCGGGCTGGTGCAGCGGCGACGTGTGCACCGAGAGCGTGGCGATACGGCGCGGCCGCGGCCACGGCAGGGCACCTCGCTGACGACCGACACCGGTGTGCAAATCCGCCACGTCCGCTCCCTCTGTCACGGTTGATGCCGTCCCGCACGACCGGCGCTTCTCGGTCAACCCGTGTGCCGGATCTCATCTTCCCCATCGGGGTTCGGAAATGCCCTTCGCCGGGTCCCCGGCGTGACGGACCTCATCACCGCGCGCAGCCGGGCGGCGGTGGACAATGTCCGGATGACTTCAGTCGCCATCGTCACCGGGGCGTCCAGCGGGATCGGCGCGGCCACCGCCCGCCGGCTCGCCACCGAGGGATTCCACGTGCTCGCCGCCGCCCGGCGTACCGACCGGCTCGCCGCGCTGGTCGCCGAGATCGAGGCGGCCGACGGCGCGGCGAGCGCGGTGGCCTGCGACGTGACCTCGGACGAGTCGGTCGCCGGGCTGGCCGCCGCGGCCGAGGCCGCGCCCGGGCCGGTCACGCTGCTGGTGAACAACGCCGGCGGCGCGCGCGGCCTGGACCCGGTCGAGACGGCCGACGTGGGCGACTGGCAATGGATGTACGACGTCAACGTGCTCGGCACGCTGCGCGTCACCAAGGCGCTGCTCCCGGCGCTGGAGCGCTCCGGGGCCGGCACCGTCGTGATCGTCAGCTCCACCGCCGGGCACGTCGTCTACGAGGGCGGCGGCGGCTACACGGCCGCGAAGCACGCGCAGACCGCGGTCGCCGGCACGCTGCGGCTCGAACTGTGCGGCCGACCGGTCCGGGTGATCGAGATCGACCCCGGCATGGTGAAGACCGAGGAGTTCGGCCTGGTCCGCTTCGGCGGTGACGCCGACCGGGCCGAGGCGGTCTACGCCGGTGTCGCCGAACCGCTGGTGGCCGACGACGTGGCCGACTGCGTGGCCTGGTGCGCGACCCGCCCGCACCACGTCAACATCGACCGGCTCGTGGTCCGCCCGCTGGCCCAGGCCGCGCAGCACAAGGTGCACCGGGAGTCCTGATGGAGCGTCCGCTCGGCGTGGCCACCCGGGGCACCACCAACCCCAACCGGCTCCGGCGGGTGGACAACTGGATCGTCGAGACCTGCGGCGACGCGCTGCGTGCCGCCGCCGACCCGCTCGTGGTCGACCTCGGCTACGGCGCCACCCCGGTCACCCCGGTCGAGCTGCGGGCCCGTCTCGCGGCCGGGGTCCGCGCCGACGTGCGGGTGGTCGGCCTGGAGATCGATCCGGTACGCGTCGCCGCCGCCCTGCCCGCCGCCGACCCGCCCGGGCTGACGTTCGCCAGGGGCGGCTTCGAGCTGGCCGGACTGCGTCCCGCGCTGGTGCGGGCGTTCAACGTGCTCCGCCAGTACGACGAGAGCGAGGTGGCCGACGCCTGGCACACAGTCGTCGGGCGGCTCGCGCCGGGCGGGCTGCTGGTCGAGGGCACCTGCGACGAGCTGGGGCGGCTCGGCTCCTGGGTGCTGCTGGACGCCACCGGCCCTCTCACGCTCACGTTGTCGGCGAAGCTGACCACGCTGGAGAGCCCGGCCACGCTCGCCGAGCGGCTGCCGAAGGCGCTGATCCACCGCAACGTGCCGGGCGAACGCATCCACGACCTGATCGAGGCGCTGGAGCAGGCGTGGCGCGCGGCCGCCGGCTACGCCCCGTTCGGCCCCCGGCAGCGCTGGCTGCGGACGGTCGAGGCGGTGAAGGAGTCCGGCTGGCCGATCCGGGACAGCCCTCGTACGTGGCGCCACGGCAACCTCACGCTCCCCTGGCCCGCCATCTCCCCCCGCTGACCCGCCCGCCCCCGCCCACCGCCCACCGCCCCGCCGATCTTGGACTTGTGGCGCCCACCTTGCCCCGTTTGGCCCAGTTCACGAGGCATCACAACTCCAAGATCAAGGGAGACGTCACCCCTCCCCTGAAACCCTCGGCGGAACCCTTCGAGACAAGTGTTGATCTTGCACTTGCTGCCCCGGCAATACGGGTCAAAACGCTCGGACCGAGGGCCGGAAGTGCAAGATCGCGGGGGTGGGAGGGGGAGGGGGCGGGGGCGCGGGTCAGATGGTGCAGTTGATCAGGACCGGCTCGGGGTGGAGGGTTACGCCGAAGCGGGACTGGACGCCGTCTCGGATCTCGCGGGCCAGCGCCACCAGCGCGGCCGTGCTGGCGCTGCCGGAGTGGTTGGTGAGCGCGAGCGTGTGCTTGCTGGAGATGGCGACGCCCTCCGGGCCCGCGTACCCCTTGCCGAACCCCGCCTTGTCGATCAGCCACGCGGCGCTGACCTTCACCGTGCCGTCGGCGCCCGGCCAGTGCGGCGGCTCACCCACCTCGGCGGCGCGTTCCCGTACCTGCTCGAACACCTCGCCCGGCAGCACCGGGTTGGTGAAGAACGAGCCGACCGACCAGGTGTCCGGGTCGGCCGCGTCCAGCACCATGCCCTTGCCGGCGCGCAGCTTCCGCACGGTGGACCGGGCGTCGGCCAGCGGCACCCGGTCGCCGACCTCGACGCCGAGCGCCCGGGCCAGTTCGGCGTAGCGGACCGGGCCGGAGCGCGGGGACCGGGTGAGCCGGAAGTCGACCGAGAGCACCACCCAGCGGTCGCTGTACTTGAAGATGCTCCCCCGGTAGACGAACCCGCAGTCGGCCGCCGCGATCCGCGTCACCCGGCGTTCGGTCCGGTCGTACGCCTCGACGGCGACGATGGTCTCGGCGACCTCCTGGCCGTACGCGCCGACGTTCTGGATCGGTGTCGCGCCGGCCGAGCCGGGGATGCCGGAGAGGCACTCCAGCCCGGACCAGCCGCGCTCGACGGTGGCGGCGACGAAGTCGTCCCACGGCTCGCCGGCTTCGACACGTACCGTGACGGTGTCGCCCTCCTCGGCCACGGCCTGGAACCCGCGCGAGCGGACGAGCACGACGGTGCCGGGGAAGCCCTGATCGCCGATCACGACGTTGCTGCCGCCCGCCAGCACCAGCACGGCCTGCTCGCGGGCCTCCGCTTCCTGCACTTTTCGCACGATCTGGGCGGCATCCTCGGCGATCTCCAGCCGCCCGGCGGGTCCGCCGAGCCGGAGCGTGGTGTAGCGCGCCAGGGTGGCCGGATCGGTCGGTTCACCGGCAGTAGCCGGTTCGGCGTAGACGTCTGACACGCCTTTCACCCTAGGCTGAGGGGTAGCCGGCGCACCCACTGGTGGCCCGGTCACCCCCGGGAGGATGGCGATGAGCAGACTGCACCACACGAAGGACTTCTGGATCGGCGCGCTGCGCACGGAGGGTCCCGCCTTCGCCGCGGCGGTTTCGGAGGCGCCGCCCGAGACACCCGTGCTGTCCTGTCCCGGCTGGACGGTCACCGATCTCGCCCATCACCTGACCCGCGTGTACGTCTGGGCGGGCACCGTGCTGACCGCCGGTGGCACCACCCGCCCGGAGCGGCACGACCCGGAGCCGCCGGCGGGCCTGACGCCGGCCCAGTGGTACGTGCGGGAGTACGAGCGGATCACCGCGCTGCTGGAGGCGGCGGATCCGGAGGCGCCGGCCTGGAACTTCGCGCCGCAGCCGAAGAAGGCGGCCTTCTGGCCGCGTCGGATGGCGCACGAGACGGCCGTGCACCGCTGGGACGCCCAGCTCGCGATCGGTGCGGGTGATCCGATCGAGGCGAAGCTCGCGGCCGACGGGGTGAGCGAGGTGCTGGACACCTGGCTGCCGGCGGGCCGGCGGGTGCAGCCCGGGCAGTGGCGCGGCGTGGTGCAGCTGACCGCGACCGACGCGGCCCAGGAGTGGTACCTGCGGTTGCGGGGTGAGGGGGTCGCGCTGCTGGACACCGCGACGATCCTGGACCACGACGACCACCGGGCCCGGGCACAGGTGGCCGGCACGGCGAGCGATCTGCTGCTGGCGCTGATGGGCCGGATCAGCTTCGACGCGCTGGACGTGGCGGGCGACCCGGCCCTGCTGGGGGGCCTGCGGGTCGGCTGACGACGGGCACCGGACGGAGAGGGGCGGCGGCCGCCCCTCTCCGTTTCTTTTCGGACAGCTCTGAGAGCGCTCTCTTGACAAGGTCCGTGACCCTCCACCACGCTGTCGTGAGAGCGCTCTCTAAGTTCCGGAACCGCCTTCCACCACCCGTTTCGACGACCCGAGAGGTCAGGACAGCATGCTCACCTTCACGCGCCGCCGCCTGGCGGCGGTTGCAGTGGTCGCCGCCACCGCGCTGCTCGGCACCACCGCCTGCGGCGGCGGCGACGATGCCGCCGCCGACGGGCCGATAACGCTCACCGTCGACGTCTTCGGCCAGTTCGGTTACGCCGATCTCTACCAGGAGTACATGGCCAGCCACCCCGGCGTGAAGATCGTCGAGCGCGGCACCGGCGGCAACCTCGACGAGTACTCCCCGAAGCTCACCCAGTGGCTCGCCGCGGGCAAGGGCGCCGGTGACGTGGTCGCCATCGAGGAGGGCCTGCTCGTCGAGTACAAGGCCAACCCGCAGAACTTCGTCAACCTGCTCGACCACGGCGCGGCCGACCTGAAGGGCAACTTCCTCGACTGGAAGTGGAACCAGGGGCTCACCGCCGACGGCAAGCAGCTCATCGGCCTCGGCACTGACGTCGGCGGCATGGCGATGTGCTACCGCACCGACCTGTTCGCCAAGGCCGGCCTGCCCACCGACCGGGAGGCCGTGTCCAAGCTCTGGCCCACCTGGCAGGACTACATCAAGGTCGGCGAGCAGTTCACCGCGAAGAAGACGGGCGCGTCGTTCCTGGACGCCGCGACCAACACCTTCAACACGATCCTGCTCCAGACCGCCGGCAACAGCAGCGGCTACAGCTACTACGACACCAGCAACAACCTGGTCGTCGGCAGCAACCCGGCGGTGAAGCAGGCGTACGACACCACGATGGACATCATCGACTCGGGGCTGTCCGGCAAGTACGGCTCGTGGTCCGAGGAGTGGGTGTCGGCGTTCAAGCAGTCGAAGTTCGCCACCATCGCCTGCCCGGCCTGGATGACCGGCGTGATCGAGGGCAACGCGGGCGCGGCCGCCAAGGGCAAGTGGGACATCGCCCAGATCCCCGGCAACGGCGGCAACTGGGGCGGCTCGTTCCTCGCGGTGCCGAAGCAGAGCAAGCACCAGGCCGAGGCGATCGAGCTGGCCAAGTTCCTGACCAGCGCCAAGGGTCAGATCGGCGCGTTCAAGGCGAAGGGTCCCCTGCCCTCTTCGCCGCAGGCGCTGGAGGACCCGGCGATCCTCGACTCGAAGAACGCCTACTTCTCCGAGGCGCCGGTCGGGAAGATCTTCGCCGAGGGCGCCAAGAGCCTGAAGCCGGTCTACATGGGACCGAAGAACCAGGCCGTACGCACCGAGGTCGAGAACGCCGTCCGCAGCGTCGAGCTGGGCAAGCGCTCCCCGGAACAGGGCTGGACCGACGCGGTCGCCAACGCCGAGAAGGCCGCCGCCAAGTAACCCGAGCAGCGCGTGCGGGCGGCCACCCGGCCACGGGGGCCGCCCGCACGGCGGAAAGGAGTCCCGGGTCATGGCCGTCCAGCTCGACGCCCGCCCGCCGGTCGCACCGGCATCCCGCCCCACCCGTCCCGGCCTGGGCAACCGGCTCAGCCGACTCGACACGAAGTACTCGCCGTACCTGTTCATCGCCCCGTTCTTCCTGCTGTTCGGCGTCTTCGGGGCGTACCCGCTGGCGTACACGTTCTGGGTCTCGCTGCACGACTGGGACCTGCTCGGCGCCGAACACCCGTACATCGGCTTCGACAACTACACCCAGCTGCTCGCCGACTCGGACTTCTGGCACTCGGTGGTCAACACGCTGGGCATCTTCGTGATCTCCACGGTCCCGCAGCTGCTCGCCGCGCTCTGGCTGGCCAACCTGCTCAACCGGCAGTTGCGCGCCCGTACCACCTGGCGGATGGCGGTGCTGATCCCGAACGTCACCTCGACCGCCGCCGTGGCGATCGTGTTCGCGGTGCTGTTCGGCCGCGAGTTCGGCATGATCAACTGGCTGCTCGACCACGTCGGGATCAGCGCGATCGACTGGAAGGCGAACCGGTTCGCCGCCTGGGTCGCCATCTCCACCATGGTCGACTGGCGCTGGACCGGCTACAACGCGCTGATCTTCCTGGCCGCCATGCAGGCCATCCCCCGCGACCTGTACGAGTCGGCCGCGATCGACGGGGCCGGCCGGGCCCGCCAGTTCTGGTCCATCACGGTGCCGCTGCTCAAGCCCACGATCATCTTCGCGGTCATCATCTCCACCATCGGCGGCCTCCAGCTCTTCACCGAGCCGCGGATGTTCAACTCCGGCACCAACGCGATCCGCGGCGGACCGCTGCGGGAGTCGCAGACGGTGACCATGTACATGTTCGAGAACGCCTTCGCGCCGCACTACAACTTCGGCTACGGGTCGGCGGTCGCCTGGCTGCTGTTCGCGCTCATCGCTGTGGTCGCGGCGATCAACGTCCTGCTCCTGCGCCGGCTCGGCGGCGGCTCCCGCAAGGAGGTCTCCCGATGACCCGCCTCTGGTCGGCAAGCCGGCTCACCTACCTGGCGCTGACGCTCTCGGCCGTCCTGTCGATCTTCCCGATCTACTGGATGTTCGTGGTGGCCAGCCGCACCAGCGACACGATGGGCCAGGTGCCGCCGCCGCTCACCCCCGGCGGCAACCTCGGCGCCAACATCGCCCGGCTGTTCGACAACACCGACGCGTACTTCCTGACCGGCCTGATCAACTCGGCGATCGTGGCCACCACCGTCACGATCTCGGTGGTGTTCTTCTCCACGCTGGCCGGGTTCGCCTTCGCCAAGCTGCGCTTCCGCGGGCGCAACGCGCTGCTGCTGGTCATCGTCGCCACCATGATGGTCCCGACGCAGCTCGGCGTGATCCCGCTCTACCTGCTCATGACGAAGCTGAACTGGAACGACCGGCTGCCCGCCGTGATCGTGCCGGCGCTGGTCACCGGCTTCGGCGTGTTCATGATGCGCCAGTACGCGGGCCAGGCGGTCAGCACCGAACTGATCGAGGCGGCCCGGATGGACGGCTGCAACACCGCCCGGATCTACTGGAACGTGGTGCTGCCCGCGCTGCGCCCGGCCGCCGCCGTGCTCGGCCTGCTCACGTTCATGACCACCTGGAACGACTTCCTGTGGCCGTACGCGGTACTGAACGACCCGGAGAACCCGACGGTGCAGCTGTCGCTGCGGGCCCTCTCCGACGGGTACTACCAGGACATGTCGCAGGTGTTCACCGGCACGGCCATCGCCACGCTGCCGCTGCTGCTGGTGTTCATCGTCTTCGGCCGCCAGATCATCGGCGGCATCATGGAAGGTGCGGTCAAGGCATGAGCAACGTCCGATTCCCGGAGGGCTTCGTCTGGGGCGGGGCCACCGCCGCGTACCAGATCGAGGGCGCCGCCCGCGAGGACGGTCGCGGTCCGTCGATCTGGGACACCTTCAGCCGTACGCCGGGCGCGGTGTTCGCCGGCCACACCGGCGACGTGGCCTGCGACCACTACCACCGGTACGCCGAGGACGTCGCGCTGATGGCCGAGCTGGGGCTGCGGGCGTACCGGTTCTCGGTGTCCTGGCCCCGGGTGCGGCCGGACGGCACCGGCCCGGTCGAGCCGCGCGGGCTCGACTTCTACGACCGGCTGACCGACGCGCTGCTGGACGCCGGCCTCGACCCGATCGTCACGCTCTACCACTGGGACCTGCCGCAGGCGCTGGAGGACCGGGGCGGCTGGACCGTCCGGGAGACCGCCGAGCACTTCGCCGAGTACGCGCTCGCCGTGCACGGCCGCCTCGGCGACCGGGTCCGCACCTGGACCACGCTCAACGAGCCGTGGTGCTCGGCCTACCTCGGGTACGGCTCCGGGGTGCACGCGCCGGGGCGGCGGAACGCCGGTGACGCGTTCCGGGCCGTACACCATCTGCTGCTCGGCCACGGCCTGGCGGCGCGGGCGCTGCGCGCGGCCGGCGTGGAGACGCTGGGGATCACGCTCAACCTGGCCGACGTGCAGCCGGCGGACGCCGCGAGCGCCGCTGACGCCGAGGCGGTACGGCTGGTCGACGGCCTGCACAACCGGATCTTCCTGGACCCGCTCACCGGCGGCGGCTACCCGGCGGACGTGCTGGCCCACGTCAACCGGATCGTCGCGCCGGACTTCATCAGGGACGGGGACGAGAAGCTGATCGCCGCGCCGCTGGACCTGCTCGGCCTGAACTACTACGCGCCCACCTACGTGGCCGGGCGGGCGGGCGGCGCGGGCGGCGACGCGTACCCGGGCACCGCCGGGACCGTCGAGTTCCTGCCGCCGGCCGGGCCGCTCACCGACATGGGCTGGTCGATCGAGCCGGCCGGGCTGACCCGGCTGCTGGAACGGGTGGCCGCCGACCACCCCGGGCTGCCCCTGATGATCACCGAGAACGGCGGGGCGTTTCCGGACACCGACCTCGACGAGCAGGGCGGGGTGGCGGACACCGACCGGGTCGCCTACCTCAACGGGCACCTGCGCGCCGCGCACGAAGCCATCGCCCGCGGCGTGGACCTGCGCGGTTATCTCGTATGGTCGGTGCTGGACAACTTCGAATGGGCCGAGGGTTACCGGAAGCGATTCGGGATCGTCCACGTCGACTACCTGACCCAGCGGCGCACACCAAAGCACAGCGCCCGCTGGTACCAGGAGGTGATCGCCCGGAACGGGCTGTGACGAGGTGGTGGTTACGGGGATGACGACGGCACAGCGACCGACCCTGGAGGCGGTGGCCCGGCTGGCCGGCGTGTCCCGGGCCACCGTCTCCCGGGTGGTGAACGGCTCGACCACTGTGGCCGAGCCGATCCGGCAGGCGGTACGCCGGGCGGTCGAGGAACTCGGGTACGTCCCGAACCTCGCCGCCCGCAGCCTGGTCACCCAGCGGACCGACTCGGTGGCGCTGGTGCTGCCCGAGGCGGCCACCCGGGTCTTCTCCGACGACCAGGTGTTCCCGGGCATCATCAGGGGCGCGGCGCAGGAGCTGGAGGCGGCGGACAAGCAGCTCGTGCTGATGCTCGCCGGCTCACCGGCCGGACACGAACGGGTCGAGCGGTACACCACCGGGCGGCACGTCGACGGGGTGCTGTTCGCCTCGCTGCACGGCGAGGACCCGCTGCCCGGCCGGCTGGCCCGCCTCGGCATCCCGGTGGTGTGCAGCGGACGGCCGCTGGACGGCGCCGACGTGCCGTACGTGGACGTCGACCACGAAGGCGGCGTGAGCACGGCGGTCCAGCACCTGATCGCGAGCGGACGCCGTCGGATCGCCACCATCGCCGGGCCGCAGGACATGGTCGCCGGAATCGAGCGGCTGATCGGCTACCGCAGCGCGATCACCGAGGCCGGGCTGCCGGAGCTGGTCGCGTACGGCGACTTCACCCGGGAGTCGGGCACCGCCGCGATGCGCGAGCTGCTCGCCGCCGACCCGGAACTGGACGCCGTCTTCGCCGCCTCCGACCTGATGGCGCACGCCGCCCTGCGGACGCTGCGGGAGGCCGGGCGGCGGGTGCCCGAGGACGTGGCGGTGATCGGGTTCGACGACATCGAGACGGCCGCGTACACCGAGCCGCCGCTGAGCACCGTGCGGCAGCCGATAGTGGAGCTGGGCCGGTCGATGACCCGGCAGTTGCTGCGCATAGCGGCGGGCGAGCAGGTCGAGCAGGCGCTGGTGCTGCCCACCGAGCTGGTGCTGCGCGAGTCCGCGTAAGGAAGGGCCCCCTCTTAACGCCTCCGGTAGAGGAGGGGGCCCTTCTTAACAGCCCGCCCCGCGTTAACCGGTCGCGGCGCGGGTGGCGGCGGGTCTAGGGTCCGCCGGATGAACGCAGCCGAGATCCGTCCCGCCCGTCCCGACGACGCGCCCGCCGTGGTGGCGTTACGCGCGCTCGTCTATCCGTATCTGGTGCGCGGCGTCGAGTCGACCCGCCGCATGATCGCCGAACCACCGCCCGGCGAGGACTGGGCGGCCTGGGTCGCCGAGGCGGACGGCGACGTCGTCGGCTGGGCGTCGGCGTACCGCAACACGCAGACCTCGACGCCCGGCGTGGGGATGATCTCCCTGCTGCACGTACACCCGGCGCATCGCCGCCACGGCACCGGCGCGGCGCTGTTCGACACCGCGCTCGGGCACCTGCTGACGCTCGGGTCCACCGAGGTGCTCACCTACGCGCATACCGAGTCGCTGCCGTTCGCGCAGCGGCACGGCTTCACGCCCAGCCGGGAGGTGCGCTACTCGGCACTGGACCTGAGCACGCCCCCGCCGATGCCGCAGGCGCCGCCGGGCGTACGGCTGGTGTCCGCCGCCGGGCTCGACCCGCGACTGGTGCACCGGGTCGACGCCGAGGCGTCCCGGGACGAGCCGGGGGACGTGCCGACGGACTCGCTCGGCTTCGACCTGTGGCGCCACGAGTGCTGGGACAACCCCGGGCTGGACCGGGCGGCCAGCACGCTCGCCGAGGTGAACGGGGAACTGGTCGCGCTGAGCCTGGTCAAGCGGGACGGCGACCGGATGTGGTCGGACTTCACCGGCACGCTGCCCGCCTACCGGGGCCAGGGCTTGGCCCGGCTGACCAAGCAGGCCGCGCTGCACGCCGCCGCCGCTCGCGGGGTACGGACCGCGTACACCTCAAACGACGAGGCGAACGCGCCGATGCTGGCGGTGAACGAACGGCTCGGCTACCGGCCGGTGGACAGCCAGTGGTCGTGCCGGCGCGCGCTCAGCTGAGCCCGGCGGCGACCCGCACCGCTGTGGCGTACGTGTCCGCGCCGAACAGCACCAGCCGCGCCTCGGTGACGTGCGCCGGGGTGGCCGCGTGCAGCACGGTGAGCGCCTGCGCCACCGCGTCGTCGACCGGCCAGCCGTAGATCCCGGCGGAGATCAGCGGGAACGCGACACTCGTCGCGCCGAGCCCGTCGGCGATGCGCAGGCTGTTGGCGTAGCAGTCGCGCAGCAGCGCCGAGCGGTCCTCGCCCGGCGAGAAGACCGGGCCGACCGTGTGCACCACCCAACGCGCGGGCAGGTTGCCGGCGGTGGTGGCTACGGCCTGGCCGGTGGGCAGCCCGCGCCCGTAGCGGGAGGCGCGCAGCGCCCGGCACTCCTCCAGGATCGCCGGGCCGCCGCGCCGGTGGATCGCGCCGTCCACGCCCCCGCCGCCGAGCAGCGACGAGTTGGCGGCGTTGACTATCGCGTCGACCTGCTGCGCGGTGATGTCCCCCTCGATCAGGACGGTGTCCATCTCAGCTCTCCTCGATCGGCTGGCCCAGCGACCGGCGGGCCAGCAGCGCGGCCCCGGCCACGGCGGCCGGCATGACCAGCACCGCGCCGAGCGGGATCAGGAAGCACAGGAAGACCGCCACCCCGAAGCCGAGCGCCGTCGGGCGGTCGGCGCGCAGCCGTGACCGCCGGTCCGGCAGCCGCATCCCGCGCCGGTAGAACGGCGCGCCGACCAGCTCCAGCGCCAGGAACCAGCCACCCACCAGGGCGCCGACCACCGGGACCACCGTCTGTCCCACCACCGGGATGAAACCGGCGGCGAACAGGGGTACGCCGATCAGCGCGGACAGCGCCACCAGGCGCAACGAGTCGGCGAGGCTGCGTCGCAGCGAGGACCAGAACGGCACGTCCACGGCGCCGGGGGTGCCGCCGAGCCGGTCCTCGACCCGCTCCGAGATCGCCTCGTAGAACGGGTCGCCGATGACGAGCGTGACGGCGGTGAACGTGAGCACCCCGACCAGCCCGGCGACCCCGACCACCGCCAGCCCGGCGGCGACCCGCAGCAGATTGCGCCAGGGCGACGACCAGTCGTCGGCGAACGGGGTGAGCCAGCCCGCCAGGTCGCCGACGAAGTAGAGCAGCGTGGCGAACAACGCCACGTAGAGCGCGCCGGTGATCAGCGCCGGGATCACGCCGAGCAGCATCAGCTTCGGGCTGCGGACGTACATGCCGAAGCCGCGCAGCAGCAGCCCGGCGCCGCCGAGGAAGCGGGTGGCCGCGCCGGTGACCGGCGCGATCGTACGGGAGGCGTTCACGACGGCACAGCCTAATCTGCCGGTGCACCACAATGGGCCGGTGCGTGCGTCCCGGCTGATCTCGCTTGTGCTGCTGCTCCAGTCGCGGGAGACGATGACCGCTGCCGAGCTGGCCCGCGAGCTGGAGGTGTCCGAGCGGACCGTCTACCGGGACGTGCTGGCGCTCTCCGCCGCCGGTGTCCCGGTGTACGCGGACCGGGGCCGGGCCGGCGGCTACCGGCTGCTGGGCGGCTACCGGACCCGGCTGACCGGGTTGAGCCGGGACGAGGCCGAGGCGCTGTTCCTGGCCGGGCTGCCCGGACCGGCAGGGGACATGGGACTGGCCGACTCGGTGGCCGCCGCCGAGCTGAAGGTGCTCGCCGCGCTGCCGCCGAGCCTGCGGGACGCGCCCGCCCGTACCGGGCAGCGGTTCCACCTGGACGTCCCCGGCTGGTTCCGGGAGACCGCGCCCCCGCCCGCCCTCGCCGAGCTGGCCCGGGCCGTCTGGCGGGACCTGATGGTGGAGCTGCGCTACCGGCGCGGGGACCGCGAGGTGACCCGCACGCTGGCGCCGTACGGGCTGGTGCTGAAGAACGGGGTCTGGTACCTGGTCGGCCGGGTCGGTGACGGCTGGCGGACGTACCGGGTGGACCGGGTTGTCTCGGCCGAGGTGAGCGCCGACGGCTTCGACCGGGACGAGGACTTCGACCTCGGGGCGTACTGGCGGGAGCAGGCCGGCGCGTTCCTGCGCGAGCTGCTGCGGGAGCGGGTCACCGTGCGGCTCGGCCCGGCCGGGTTGCGGGCGCTGCGGCACCTGGTGGACGCGCCGTTCGTCTACACCGAGGCGGTCGACGCGGCCGGTCCGCCGGACGAGCAGGGCCGGCTGGTGCTGCGGCTGCCTGTCGAGTCGGTCGATGTGGCGTACACCCAGTTGCTAGCGCTCGGCCCGGAGGTGGAGGTGCTGGCGCCGCCGCGGCTGCGGGCGCGCTTCGCCGAGGCGGCCCGCCGCGCGGCGGCGCTCTACACCGATCCGCCGTCAGACGGTCAGCGGTAGCCGTCCGGGTCGGCCGGCTTACCAGGCTTGACCACCTCCTCGTAGTAGCGGGCCCAGTGCGGGCGGCTGCCGTCGACGTCGGTGAAGCCGTACACCTGGGCCAGACCGCCGCTGTCCAGCGACTTGCCGTTCCAGCGGGCCCGGTCCGGGTCGGCGGCCAGGGCCGCCACCGCGCGCCCGACGAACGCCGGCGTCTCCGACATGACGAAGTGGGGCTCGGTCTTCGCGCCGTCACGCCAGTTCGCCTCGGTGACGCCGTAGTGTTCGAGCATCGCCTCCGAGCGCAGCCAGCCCGGCGTGAGCGCGACGGCGGTGCAGCCGTGCGGGGCCAGCTCGTGCGCCTGGCTGAAGCCGAGCCGGTTCACCGACACCTTCGCCAGGTCGTAGAAGACCGACAGGCGGTACTCGCTGTCGTTGTGCTCCTTGGTGCCGTCGCCGACCTCGACGACCAGGCCGCCCGGGTTGCGGATCAGCAGCGGCAGCGCGAAGTGGCTGGTGATGATGTGCGTGTCGACAGCCAGCCGCAGCGTGCGGAAACCGGCGTCGAGCGGCTGCTCCCAGACCGGCTTCTCCCAGGTGATCAGCGGGTCGGCGCCCCAGACGTCGTTCACCAGCACGTCGAGGCGGCCCTGCTCGGCGTCGATCCGCTCGACCAGGGCGCGTACCTGCTCGGGGTCGAGGTGGTCGACAGCGACGGCGATTCCGGTGCCCCCGGCGGCGGTGACCAGCTCGGCGGTCTCCTCGATGGTCTCCGGCCGGTCCATCTCGGAGCGGCGCTCGCGGGTGGTGCGGCCGGTGGCGTAGACGGTGGCCCCGGCGGCGCCGAGCTGCACGGCGATCTGCCGGCCGGCGCCCCGGGTAGCGCCCGCGACGAGCGCGACAGTTCCGGTCAGTGGTGAGTTCATGGGATCACCGTGTCAGCGATACCTGACAACGGAAGTCCGGTTTTCCCGAACGAACCGGATGGGCGATCATCACCGGTATGCACCTGCTGCTGTCCGGGATCGTCGGCTCGGTCGCGTACGGTCTGGCCGGACCCGGCTCGGACACCGACCGGCTCGGCGTGTTCGCCGCGCCCACAGTCGCGTTCCACGGCCTGCGCCCGCCCCGCGAGTCGGTGGTCACCACCGACCCGGACGTCACGCTGCACGAGGCCCGCAAGTACGCGCTGCTGGCGCTGAGCGGCAACCCCACCGCCACCGAGCTGATGTGGCTGCCCGACGACTGCTACGAGACCCGTACCGGGTTCGGTGAGGAGCTGATCGCGATCCGGTCGGCGTTCCTCAGCGCGCCGCGCGTCCGTGACGCCTACCTCGGGTACGCCGCGCAGCAGTTCCGCAGACTCGCCGGCCGGCCCGCCGACGCCGGTGGGCGGCTGCGCTCGGCGAAGCACGCCCGGCACCTGGCCCGGCTGCTGCACCAGGGCCGGGTGCTGTACGCGACAGGCGTACTGGAGATCCGCCTCGCCGACCCGGAGTGGTTCCGCGCGTTCGGCGAACGGGTTTCCGGCGGCGCGCTGGAGGAGGCGCAGGCGCTGGTGGCGGACGCCGAGACGGAGTTCGACCGGATCCGCTCACCGCTGCCGGAGCGCCCGGACGAGGAGACGGTGGAACGCTGGCTGCTCGCCGTCCGGGCGGCGTACCTGCCGCGCTGAGCGGGTCAGTCCGCCAGGCGTACGCGTACCCGGCGGTTGGCCCGCCCCTTGCTCTCCACCTTGACCACCTGGACCTTGCCGATCTGGGCGGTGGAGGCGACGTGCGTGCCGCCGTCGGCCTGCACGTCCAGCCCGACGATGTCCACGATCCGCACCTCCTGCTCCTCCGGCGGGATCAGGTTCGACTGGGTACGGATGATGTCCGGCAGCGCGAGCGCCTCGGCGCGCGGCAGCACCCGCACCGCCACCGACCGGTCGGCGGCCACCTCGGCGTTCACCAGCTCCTCGATGCGGGCCTTGAAGTCCGGCGGCACCTCGGGCAGGTTGAAGTCCATCCTCGCCTCGCCCGGCTCCATGTTGCCGCCGGTGACGAGCGCGCCGAAGTCACGGAACACCACGCCGCAGAGCACGTGCAGCCCGGAGTGGGTACGCATCAGCATGGTCCGGCGGGCGTCCTCCACCGCGCCGACCACCTCGCTGCCGACCGGCGGCACCGGGTCGCCCTCGGCCGGGATCAGCCACAGGTCGTCGCCCTTGCGGGTGCCGACGATCCGGGTCTGTACGCCCTGCCACAGCAGCACCCCGTGATCCGGCGGCTGCCCGCCACCACCCGGGTAGAACGCGGACCGGTCCAGCACGATGCCCTGCTCGGGATCGGCCGCCAGCACCCGGCAGGTCCACTCGCGCAGGGTCGGGTCGGCGAGGTCGAGCCGGTGCGTACGGCCGTGGTGTGTGACGCCCATGGACGGCGACGTTACCCGTTCAGGAACTCCGAGACGCGCCCCCGCAGGTCGGCGCGTTCGGTCCAGAGCACGCCGGGCCTGTCGTACACGTGCAGTGTGGCGTTCGGGAGCGCGGCGGCGAGCCGTTCGGCGACGGCGACCGGGTGCAGGTCGTCGTCGGCGGCGGCGATGACCAGCGCCGGCGCGGTGACCGCGGCGAGCGACCCGGCGTCGTCGAGCGGGGCCTGGGCTGGCAGGTCGGCCAGCCCCGGCGCGAGCCCGTCGCGCAACAACTGGTCGAGCCGCTGCCGCAGGTAGGCCCAGCCGGCCGGGGTGTTGCGCACCGACGGCGGCAACTCCAGCGACACCACGTCGGCCAGCGCCGAGGCGTCGCCCTCGGCCACCGCGTCGAGCAGGCCGGTGAGCCGGGCGCGGGCCACCTCGCCGCGCGGTGTGTCCAGCACGGCGGGCAGGAAGAAGACGAGTCTCTCGAAGCGTTCCGGGCTCTCCGCGAGCAGCCGGCAGAGCGCGCCCGCGCCGAGGCTCGCGCCGAAGGCCCGGGTCGCGCCGCTCAGGTCCGCCATCGCGCGCAGGTCACGGGCGAGGTCCAGGTAGGTCCACGGGCCGGGCGGGGAGTCGGAGCGGCCGTGCCCGCGGAACTGGAAGAAGACGCGCCGCCCGGCGACGCCGCTGCCGAACGGGCGGGTGGTGGCGATGCCACTGCCCAGCCCGTGCGCGAACACGGTGACTGGGTCACCCGTGCCGGTGACCAGCCGTTCCAGGCTCACCCCGTGCGGGGTGGCGACCAGCTCCGTCTCCGGCTCGGGCAGCGCGGGACGCCCGGTTCGGGGCGCGCCGGGGCCGGGCCCCCAGGTGCGGGGACCGCCGTCCGGCGGCGGAGGCCAGCGGAAACCTCTCACCAGGACCCTCGGCCGTCGTGCAGGTCCCGCAGGCCGGGCCGCACGTCGAGCAGGTAGATCAGACCGGCGGCGATGCCGATCAGTCCGAACAGGCTGATCGGGCCGAAGCCGAGCAGGGTCAGCAGCAGGCAGACCGCCAGGATGGCGACCCAGCCGCCCTTGGGCAGCGTGCCGAGCGCGGCGAAACCGTCGCCGCGCTGGGTGACCGCGTGCACCAGCGCCACTCCCTGTACGACCAGGGCGAAGACGAGCAGGATCAGCTGGATCACGTCTTGGACTGCGAACGCGAAGATCGGCGCGGCGATGGCCATGGGGGCAAGCTTATGCCGAGACCCCGGAAACGTCCGACAAGACGTTGTCCGGGGTCCGGTGGAGCATCAGGTCACTCGGCGGCCGGGCGGGTCCGCTTCGTGGCCTTCGGGAGCTTCGCCGACGGGGTGGCCGGCTTGGTGGCCTTGGTGGCGGTCGTCTTGGCGACGGCCTTGGTGGCGGTCGCCTTGGTGGCGCGGGTGCGCTTCACCGCGGCCGGCTTGGCGGCCACCGCCTCGGCCACCTCGGCCGGGCTGGGCACATCGGTCGTCGCGGCGGCGGTGTCCGGCTTCGCGGCCATCTCGGCCTTCGTCGCGACCGCGGCCTTCGGGGTGACCTCGGCCTTCGGGGCCACGTCGGTGCCGGTGGCCTCGGTGGCCTGGATGTCGGCGTTCACCGTGTCGGCGGCCTCCAGCACGCCGGCGCCGACGACACGCTCACCACGGGCGACCAGTTCGGCGTACGCGGCCAGCGCGCGCTCCTGCGCGGCGTGCGCGCCGGCCACCACGACAGCGGCGTTGCGGGTGGCGGCCTCGCGGAGCTTCTCCAGGTTCGCCGCCTCGCGCAGCTTCTCCAGGTTCGCCGCCTCGCGCAGCTTCTCCAGGTTGGCGGCCTCGCGGAGCTGGTCGAGGTCGGTGGCGACGGCGCGCTCGCGCAACCCGGTCGCGGTCTGGTTGGCGGTCTTCAGCGTCTCGGTGGCCTTCTGGCGCAGCTCGAAACCGGTGACGACGGCCTTGCCGCCGAGGTCGGTCACGACCCGGGTGCCGAGGCCGCTGACCACGGTGGGCAGCTTGCGCAGCTGCTCCAGGGCCAGCTCACCGGCGCCGGCGGCGGCGTAGAGGGGTGCGGGGATGCGGTTGGTCTTCGGCTGGGTGGTCATGACTGCTCCTCTTCGGCCGCACCGGCGGCCTTCCGGGCCGCCCGGCGGGCGGCCGCTTGCTCAGGGGCGGCGGTGGTCGGGGCGGGCGCGGTGGTCGGGGCGGGCGCGGCACCCGCTTCGGTGACGGCTACCGATTCGAGGACCGCCTCGGTCGGCGTGCCCTCCGGCGTGACCGGACCGGTAGCGGCCGCCGCCACTGTCGCCGGGGCCTCCGGCGCGGTGGCCGGCTCGGTCGCGGCGGCCTTCTCGGCCGTCTCCGCCGCCCCGGCGGCCTCGGTCGCCTCGGCCAGGCGGGCGTTCTCGCGCCGGAACGTCTCGTAGATCTGGGTGAGCGACTGCTTCTGGGCCATGGTCAGCTCGGGGTCGACGGCGATCGCCGCGAGCACGCCCTGCCCCTCCTTGTCGTCCAGCAGCCCGGCCCGCAGGTACATCGCCGGGGTGGAGACGCGCAGCGCGCTCGCGAGCTGCTGGAGCACCTCGGCGCTCGGCTTGCGCAGCCCTCGCTCGATCTGGCTCAGGTAGGGATTGCTGACACCCGCCTGCTCGGCGAGCTGGCGCAGTGAGATCTTCGCGTTGCGCCGCAGGTCGCGAATGAACCCGCCGACATTGGGAAGGTCCTTGCTGGTGGCCATGACTCAACGCTAGCTCGGTCCGCTAACTGCTGCAAGCAAAACGCTAGCCAGAGTTAGCAGGGTCACCGATGGCGGGTTGCGGAGCCCATGTCCGTTCCGTACGGTTCTCCCCCGTGACCAAGATCGATATCAACGGTGCCCAGCTCGCGTACGACGAGAGCGGCACCGGCACCGCCGTGGTGCTGCTGCACGCCGGCATCGCCGACCGGCGGATGTGGCGCGGGCAGATCCCGGCACTCGCCCAGCGGCATCGGGTGATCGCGCTGGACCTGCGCGGCTACGGCGAGTCGGAATTGCCGCCCGCGCCGTTCGCCCACCACGACGACGTGATCGGGCTGCTCGACGCGCTGGGCATCGAGCAGGCCGCGCTCGTCGGCTGCTCGTTCGGCGGCCGGGTCGCGGTGGACACCGCGCTCGCCCACCCGCAGCGGGTCTCGGCGCTGGCGCTCTTCGGCGCGCCCGTCTCCGGCAACGAGTGGTCCGAGGAGACCGAGCAGCTCTGGGAGGAACTGGTCGGCGACGTGGACCCGGAGGACTTCGCCGCCACCGCCGCCGGGGAGGTGCGGTTCTGGGTGGTCGGCCCGACCCGCCGCCCGGAGGACGTCGACCCGGAGCTGATCCGGTTCGCCGAGGAGATGGACCGCCGGGCGCTCGCCGCCGAGCAGGCGCTGAGCGCGGTCGACGTCGACGAGCTGGACCCGCCGGCGATCGACCGGCTGGGCGAGCTGCGCGTACCGGTGCTGGTCGGCACGGGCGCCGACGACCTGGCCGACATCCGCCGCCTGGCCGACCGCATCGCCGACGAGGCCCCCCGGGGCATACGCATGCCGGACGTCCCCGACGCGGCCCACCTGCTCCCCCTGGAGCGCCCCACCGAAACCAACACCGCCCTCCTGCCGTTCCTCCCCTCCTGACCGCCCCACTTCTCTCCCCTCGCCGCGTTGATCTTGCACTTGCAGCCCTCGGCACGCCTGGAATGCGCATTTCGCCGGGGCAGTAAGTGCAAGATCGCCGGGGGTAGAGGGCGGGGAAGGGTTACCAGGTGGGGCGGATGGCTCCTACCGGGAGGCCGCCGCCGAGCAGGGGTGGTTCGGCGTACTCGGTGAGGATGGGGGCGCGCACGTCCAGGCGCGCCAGGGCCGACACCAGGACGGGTGTGCGGGCCCTGGCCGCGCCGTCGTCGATCTTCAGCGCGACCGCGCCGACCCCCGGGACCGCCGCCGCGATCACACCCTCCGCGCCGATCTTGGCGAGCAGACCGGGTACGCCGCGCATCAGCCGCGTGTCCTCGGCCTGGGTACCGCCGACCAGCTCCGGGTACGTGCGCATCGCGTCCGCCACCGTCCGCTCGACGGTGCCCGGCTCGGCCTCGACCAGCCGCAGGAACGCCCGCGCCAGCCCGGTCAGCGAGACGGCGAGCACCGGCGCGCCGCAGCCGTCCACCCCGACCGCCGCCGCCCGCTCCCCGGTGAACTCCTCGATCGTGGCGGTCAGGCGCTGCTGGAGCGGGTGCTCGGGCCGCCAGTAGCCGTCCAGCGGCCAGCCGGCGGCCAGGCAGGTGCGCAGCATGCCGGCGTGCTTGCCGGAGCAGTTCATCAGCACCCGGGCGGGACCGCCGCCGGCCCGCAGCACCGCCTCCCGGGCGGCTTCGCCGACCGGCAGGTCCGGCGGGCAGTGCAGCGCGTCCCCGGTGAGGCCGCCGCCGCGCAGCAACGCGGTGACCCGCTCGATGTGGAACTCCTCACCGGCGTGGCTGGCCGAGACGAGCGCCAGGTCGGCCGGGTCGGTGAGCGGCAGCCCGGCCCGCAGCATCCCGATCGCCTGCATCGGCTTGTTGGACGAGCGGGGGAAGATCGGCGAGGTCACGTCTCCGGCCCCGGCGACAGGCGCTCCGGCGGCGTCGAGCACCACCACGGAACCCCGGTGGAAGCCCTCCACGAAACCGGACCGGACCACCTCGGCGAGCGGCGCGCCGCCCTCGTACGTCTTTCCCACGTAATGGACCGTACCGATGGGGCGGGCCCGGCCGACGGCGGGGTGACCTGCGGCGTCGCCCGGGGCCGTACAGGGCCGGCGGCCGGTACGCCGCTTACCGGCCGGTGGCCGGAAGACCGAGCAGCGTACGGGCCTCGGCGGTGGTCAGCGGAGGCCGCTGGGCGAGCTGGGCGAAGCCGACCGCCCGCGCGACGAGCTGCATGTTGGACTCCACCGGGCGCCCCTTGGCGTACGTGACCGTGTCCTCCATGCCGACCCGCAGGTGACCGCCGGTCGACAGCGACGCCAGCATCACCGGGATGGTGCTGCGCCCGATGCCGGTGGCCGCGAACGTGGTGCCCTCGGGCAGGTCACGCAGCATCTGCTGGGCCGCCACCAGGGTCGCCGTGGTGCCCGGCATGCCACCCGGCACCCCCATCACGAAGTCGACGTGCACGTGCCCGCCGTGCGGCAGGCCGTACTTGCCGAGCAGCCGCTGCAGGGCGGTGAGGTGGCCCAGGTCGAAGATCTCGTACTCGGGGACGACGCCGCGTTCCTGCATCCGGGTGTGCAGGTCGACGATGAACTCCCACCGGTTGAGGAACACGTCGTCGCCGAAGTTGACGGTGCCCATGGTGCAGGAGGCCATGTCCGGCGCGGCGTCGAGCACCGCCAGCCGGGCGGACTCCGGGTCGGTCACCGCACCCCCGGAGGAGAGCTGCACGATCAGGTCGGTGCTCTCCCGCAGCGCCGCCACGGTGTCGCGCAGCCGCCCCTGGTCGAGCGTGGGCCGCGCCTCGTCGTCGCGGATGTGGACGTGGATCACGGCGGCGCCGAGCGCCTCGCACTCCTTGGCGGTCAGCAGCAGCTCGTCGAGCGTCACCGGCAGCGCCGGCACCTCAGCCTTCGCCGACTCCGCGCCGGTGGGGGCAACCGTGATCAACGTCCCTGTCGTCATGCCCCGGATCCTAGACCGGTGCCCGACGCCGGGTCGACCGGAGGATTTCCGGTGCGGGCGCCGTTAAGAAGGGACCCTTCCTCTACCGGAGGCGTTAATAGGGGGCCCTTCCTTACACGTCGATGGCGGCGGCGCTCTCGCCCACGAGCAGGCGGGCGTCGTCGGGCGTGTTGCGCTTCAGCACGGCGAGCGCCACCTGACCCAGCTCGAAGTGCTGCACGGCGGTGCCCACGAAGCCGACCGTCCGGCCGTCGAGCGTCACCGGCGTACCGGCCACCGGCGGCTGGTCGCTCGCCACGCCGTCCAGATGCAGCAGGACCAAGCGGCGGGGCGGCTTGCCCAGGTTGTGCACCCGGGCCACCGTCTCCTGGCCCCGGTAGCAACCCTTGTCCAGGTGCACGGCCGGGGCGATCAGGTCCACCTCGGCCGGGATCGTCCGGTGGTCGGTGTCCACCCCGGCCCGTACCTGCTTGGCGGCGACCCGGACCGCCTCGTACGCCCACAGCCCGGCGACCGGCACCCCGGCGCCGCGCAGTTCGGCGACCACCCCGTCCATGGCGGCGCGGGGCACCAGCAGGTCGACGCCGAGCGCCACCCGGCGGGCCCAGCCGCCGACCGGCAGCGGCTTGACGTCGTACACCACGGAGGGCCGCGCGGGCAGCTCGCCGGAACGGAACTTCGGACCCGGCACCGCCGCTACGTCGGGAGCCGCCAGCCCGGTCACGCCGAGCGTGTCGAGCGCGCCGGGCGCCTCCGGCCCGACCAGCGACAGCAGCGCGAACTCGGCGGTGGCGTCGCGCGGGTCGACCTTGCTGAAGAACCGCATCTTCTCCAGGTACGACAGCAGGCCGCCGGTCATGCCCGGCTCGGTGTCCAGCCAGGTGGTCTCGCCGTCGTCGGCGACCATCGCGTGCTGCTCGACGTGCCCGTGCGGGGAGAGCACCAGCAGTTCGGTGCCCTGCCAGGGGGCCAGCGCGGCCAGGTGCTGGCTGGTGAGCGTGTGCAGCCAGCTGATCCGTTCCTCGCCGGGCACCGCGACCACGCCCCGGTGCGAGCGGTCGACCAGGCCCACGCCGGTGGCCAGGAGCCGCTGCTCACGCATCGGGTCGCCGTAGTGCGCGGCCACCGGCGCGACACCGGCCGCCCGGTGGGCCGGCTCGGGCTGGTCCCGGGTCTGGTCGTCGATGCTGTCGGTGGTCACCGCTCCGGCGATGTCGATCATGCGTGTTCCCCGTTCAGTGTGCAGCGGCCGCAGACCCCGAAGAGCGCGACGTGCCCGATGTCGACCTGGAATCCGCGCTGGTCGGCCAGCTGGTCGGCGAGCGGGCGGAGCATCTCGGGTGAGATCTCGTCGATCGCCCCGCACTCCCGGCACACCAGGTGCACGTGCTGGTGCTCGCCGGCCGCGTGGTAGGTGGGCGCGCCGTGCGAGAGGTGCGTGTGCGTGACCAGACCGAGCCGCTCCAGCAGTTCCAGGGTGCGGTAGATGGTGGTGATGTTGACGCCGGCCGCCACCTCGCGGACCGCCGTGTGTACCTGCTCCGGGGTGGCGTGCCCGAGGTCGAGGACGGCCTGGAGCACCAGCTGCCGCTGCGCCGTCAGCCGCAGCCCGCGCGCGCGGAGCATTTCCGCGAGGGAGGATTCGGACACCCTTCGATCATAGTTCGGCCGCCGCGCCGGTCCGTCCGCCGCCGGGGTACGCCACTACGCTGCGCCCGTGGAGGCGACGCGGGTGGCGGTGCTCGGCCGGGGGCTCGTACCGGCCGGTGAGCCGGTGCTGCGCGGCGACGACCGGGGTGTGCTGCACGGCGACGGCCTGTTCGAGACGCTGCACCTGCGCGACGGGCTTCCCTGGCTGCTGGAGCCGCACCTGGCCCGGCTGCGCGCGGGCGCGGCGGCGATCGACCTGCCGCTGCCCCCGGACGACGCGCTTGTCGAGCTGCTGGACGCGGTCCGCGCCGGCTGGCCGCCGGAGACCGAGGGCGCGTTGCGGCTGGTCTGCACCCGGGGGCCGGAGGGCGGCCGGCGGGCCACGGTGTACGCCACGCTGGGCGAGGTGCCCGCCGCCGCCCGGCTGGCTCGGCGTACCGGGGTGACGGTGGCCACGCTGCCGCTCGGGGTGGCCGCCCGGTCCCGCCCCGAGCTGGGGTGGCTGCCGAACGGCGTGAAGTCCACCTCGTACGCGCTCAGCACCGCCGCCCGGCGCTGGGCGCAGCGGACGGGCGTGGACGACGTGCTCTGGGTCTCGACCGACGGCTACGTGCTGGAGGGACCCACCGCGAACGTGGTGTGGCTGCGTGGCGGGACGCTCTGCACGGTGCCGGCGACGCAGACCGGAATCCTGCCCGGCGTGACCGCACACCACCTGGTGAGCCGTGCCGGAGAGCTGGGCCTGACCCCGGCCGAGCACCTGCCCACAGTGCCCGACCTGCACGCCGCCGAGGCGATCTGGCTGACCAGCTCACTACGCGGCCCCACGGAGGTCACGACCCTGAACGGAACCCCCCGCCCGAGTTCCCCCCTGACCCCCCGCATCCAGGCCCTCCTGAACTTCCCCCGGCCCTCCCCCCGTTGATCATGAAGTTGGCGGTGACAAATCGGGCAGCCGACCCCGTCAACTTCATGATCAACCGGGGAAGCGGGACGGGTCAGCCGGCCACCCGGGTGAGGCGGGCGGAGAGGTGCGGGCTCAAGGGCTGACCCACGGCGGCCATCTCCTGCGCGTACAGCAGAGCGCCCTCGACGATGCCGAACAGCCGGGCGCCGGCGGTGACCTCCTTCGCCGTCGCGGTACGCACGACCGCGTCGGTGGCGAACTCGATCTGGGTGCCCTTGCGCTTGCCGATGTGCAGCTCCATCACGCCGGTCGGCGTGGTCATCAACGCCTCCAGCTCGTCGGTGACCCGCTCACCGTCGAGCACCGGACGCCACCAGCCCACCTCGCGGCCGGCCGGCCGGACCGGACGGCTCTGCTCGTCCAGGATCCAGGCCCGCGACTCGTAGAACAGGAACGGCCGGCCGTCGTGGCTGATCCGGATCTCCTGCGCGTAGTCGAAGTCCTCGATCGTCGGGAACCCACCCCGGCCCCGGCCGCGCCACACCCCGATGTACGGCAGCAGGCCGTCCAGGCTCGGGTGCAGCTTCGGGCCGACGCGCAGGTCGTGGCTCTCCTCGTACGGGTACTCCTCGACCGGCGGCGCGTTCAACCACGGCGGCTGAAGCGGATTCTCACTCACAGATTCACCACTTACCTCTAGCTATGCGGACCGCGAGATAGGCCAGGCCACCGGCGAGCGCGCCCAGGCCGGCGACCAGCAGGCTGACGAACCCGATCTCGGTAACCATCCGGACCATCCTATGCTGGGTGGCATGGCGCGCTCTCTCGTCGTCAAGGCCACCGCCGGCGCGGACTCCCCGGAACGCTGCGCCCAGGCGTTCACAGTCGCCGCCACCGCCGCCGCGGCCGGGGTGGACGTCTCGCTCTGGCTCACCGGCGAATCGACCTGGTTCGCGCTCCCCGGCCGGGCCGAGTCGTTCGAGCTGCCGCATTCCGCGCCACTGGGCGAGCTGCTGCACGTCGTCCTGGCCACCGGCCGGGTGACCGCCTGCACCCAGTGCGCGGCCCGGCGGGACATCGGCACCGGCGACGTCATCCCCGGCGTACGCATCGCGGGCGCCGCCGTGTTCGTCGAGGAAGCGATGACCGAGGGCGCACAGGCGCTGGTCTACTGACAACCGGCCCGGGTTGTCCATTCTGCCCAGTGCGCCGATCCTGACCCGGCATGTCCGGATGCTGCCTACCATGCGAATGTGAGTCAGGCCATCCAGGAGTTCTTCGCGTCGCTGCCGGCGCGTGCCGCAGCCGTTCTGAACAGCCCGATCGGCGGGACACTCCAGATCGACCTGGCCGACGGCAACCGCACCGAGCACTGGTACGTGACGCTGGCCCCCGGCACGGCACAGGTGAGCCGGGAGGAGCTACGGCCGGCGGACGGCGTGCTGACGCTGTCCACCGAGCTGTTCGAGAAGCTCGTCACCGGGCGGGCGGCCGGCATGGCGGCGGTGCTGCGCAACGAGGCCACGTTCAGCGGCCACGTCGTGCTGTTCCTGGCGTTCCGCCGATTCCTGCCGCAACGGCCCGACGTGCGGGACCCCCGGGACGCCGCCCGCGAGCACGTCCGGCGGCTGGTGTGAAGGACCGGGTCAGCATCCTCGACGGCAACACGTTCCTGGTCAGCGACGATCGCGGCAACATCGAACCGTCGTACGACTTCCCCACCGGGCTGTTCTCCTTCGACACCCGGTTCCTGTCCACCTGGTTCCTCACCATCGACGGGCAACGTCTGCACGCGCTCTCGATCGACGACTCGCTGTCGTACAAGACGCGGTTCTTCCTGGTCCCCGGCGAGCCGACGCACTACCTGGACGCCAACGTCTCGGTGATCCGCAGCCGCGCCATCGGCGGCAGCCTCGACGAGGAACTGACCGTGCTCAACCACTCCGAGCAGGAACAGGAGTTCCACCTCCGGCTGGACATCGGCTCCGACTTCGCCGACCTTCTGGAGATCAAGAACCGGCGCGACAAGAAGGGACTCACCACGCCGACGGTGGAACCGAACGGCCTGCGGCTCACCTACCGCCGGGAGGCGTTCCGCCGCGAGACGCTGGTGACCAGCAGCGCGCCGGTCGAGGTCGACGCGGACGGGATGACCTTCCGGGTCCGGATCAGCCCGCACGGCGAGTGGACCACCCGGCTGCACGTCAGCACCATCATCTACGGCGCGCGTGGTGAGGACATCCGGGCCATCCTGCCGCTGGGCGGCCAGCGCACGGCGGCCGAGATCGAGGCCGAGCAGAGCGCCCTGATCAGCCGTGCGCCGAAGCTCGGCTGCGACTGCGAGCCGCTGGCCAGCGCGTACCGGCGCAGCCTCAACGACCTGGCCGCGCTCCGGTACGAGTCGATCACGCTCGGCGTCCGGCTGCTCGCGGCCGGCCTGCCCTGGTTCATGACGCTGTTCGGCCGCGACAGCATCTTCACCTCGCTCCAGGTGCTGCCGTTCCTCCCCGACCTGGTCAAACCGACGATCATCATGCTGGCCGGTCTTCAGGGCAGCCGGGTCGACGACTTCCGCGACGAGGAGCCGGGCAAGATCCTGCACGAGCTGCGCTACGGCGAGAGCGCCGGATTCGAGGAACAGCCGCACTCGCCGTACTACGGCGCGGCCGACACGACGGCGCTGTTCGTGATCCTGCTCGACGAGTACGAGCGGTGGACCGGGGACGCCGATCTGGTACGCAAGCTGGAGTACGAGACCCGGGCGGCGCTGACCTGGCTCGACACGTACGGGGACCTGCTCGGCACCGGCTACGTCTGGTACATGTCCCGCAACCCGGAGACGGGGCTGCCGAACCAGTGCTGGAAGGACTCACCGGAAGCCATCTCCTACGCCGACGGGCGGATGCCGGAGTTCCCCCGGGCCACCTGCGAGCTGCAGGGGTACGCGTACGACGCGAAGATGCGCGGCGCCCGCCTGGCCCGCACCTACTGGCAGGACCCGGCGTACGCGGACCGGCTGGAGCAGGAGGCGGCGGCGCTGAAGGAACGGTTCAACCGCGACTTCTGGATCGCCGACCGGGAGTACTACGCGCTGGCGCTCGATCCGCGCGGGCGGCAGGTGGACGCGCTCTCCTCGAACATCGGCCACCTGCTGTGGAGCGGCATCGTGGACGAGTCCCGGGCCCCCGCGGTCGCCGCCCATCTGCTCGGCCCGCGCCTGTTCTCCGGCTGGGGGGTACGCACGCTCGCCGACGACCAGGGCCGGTACAACCCGGTCGGATACCACGTCGGCACGGTGTGGCCGTTCGACAACTCGATCATCGCCTGGGGTCTGTGGCGGTACGGCTTCCGGCAGGAGGCCGGCCGGATCTGCGACGCGCTGCTCAGCGCGTCGCACTTCTTCGACGGGCGGCTGCCCGAGGTGTTCGCCGGCTACGAACGTGGCCTCACCGACTACCCGGTGGAGTACCCCACCGCGTGCAGCCCGCAGGCGTGGTCCGCCGGTACGCCTCTGCTGCTGCTACGGGTGATCCTGGGACTGGAGCCGCAGGGCGAGCACCTGATCATCGACCCGGCCGTACCGCCGGGGATGGGCCGGGTGGAACTGCTCGACATCCCGGGCCGCTGGGGCCGGGTGGACGCGCTGGGCCGCAGCCGGGAACCGCACGAGGAACCGGCACCGCCGCCGCTCGGGCTGCCCGGCCGGTGAGTCAGGCCGGGCAGGGCGTGGTCACCGCCACGCGCACCCGCTCGTCGGCCCGCTCGGCCAGCACGGCCGGCTCGCCGGGGCGCGCGTACCGGTCGGCGGAGTCCACCACCGGCGCGACGCCACCGCCGAACGCGGCGGCGAGCGGCTGATCCGCCGGCGCGGCGGCCTCACCCCGGGCGGTGCGGGCCGCGCCCCCACCGGGGCAGGGCGCGGTCAGGACCTGGACCGCGCCGGTCGCGCCGCCCCACCGGCCCAGCGCCGACGCCAGCGCGGCGGCTTCGGCAGCGGCGTCGGCGGTCGGCGCGCGGTAGCCGGAACCCAGCGGCCGGCAGCCGGTCGCGGCGGTCAGAAGGATCCGGCCCGGGCCGTCGGCCCGGCCCTCGACCGCGACGAAGTCGCCCGCGTCGGCGCGCAGCAGCGGCTCGCCGTCGAACGTCGACACGCCCGCCCGCCACGCCTGCGGCAGCCGGTCGGCCACGCGTCGCAGCACTTCGCGTACGTCGTCGCCGCCGATCGCCACCTCGACGCCGCGCTCGAGCGACGCGCCGGAGTCCATCGGCGTGATCCGGCAACCGCGTTCCAGGCGGTCCGGTACGAGCGCGGGTACGCCGTCGGCGCCGACCGCGCCGGTCAGCTCGCCGATCGCCCGGTCCACCACCGGACCGGCCTGGTCCAGTGAGCGCTGCTCCTTGACCGTCGGCGGGTCGGTCCGCACCGACCACCAGGTCAGCCCGGCCAGCAGCACGGCCCACGCCACAGTGGCGGCCGTCAGCCAGCGCAGCCGACGCCGGCCGGCACCCGGCTGATCTCCAGGGTTGGGCGGGGCGTAGCCCGTCTCGACGGCAGTCACCCGGCCATGGTGTCACGTGCCGGCGAGGCACCCGGCCGCGCCTCGGCACGCCCGGTCAGGCCGGGACGGACCGGCGGGACAGCAGCCACAGCAGGTAGAAGGGGCGCTGCCGCAGCTCGCCGCGACGGTCGGCGTACTGGTCGGCGGCGAGCACCGCGGAGAAGAACCCGCCCGCGCCCAGCATGCCGAGCACCGGCGCCAGGTGGGTGCCCTCGACCGCCACCAGCGTCGCGGCGACGGTCGCCACCGCGGCGCCCGCGGCCTGCACCGCCGAGCGCCGGGCCACCCGGGCGACCTCGGAGCGAGCCGCCCGCACCCCCTCCTGGATCTCCGCGTCGAGCTTCGCGAGCTGCACCAGCGCCTTGTCCGGATCCGTGTCGACGTCCAGCATCCGACCGCGCAGGTACGCCTGGGTCGCGGCGAGCGCGTCGCTCTCCTGGGTCAGGATGGCGCAGTAGTCCCGCAGCGAGGTGCCCTCCAGCATCGGCAGGTCGAGCTGGAGCAGTGGGGTCACCAGCCGCGCCTTCACCGGATCCCCGCTCGGCACGTCGACGACCCGGTGCCCCTTGACGATCAGGTCGAGTGTGCGGTCCGGGTTGTCGCCCAGCTCGATCCGGCCCATCGTGTCGAACGGCGAGGAGGTCGACTGGGAGTCCGGCGCGCGCGACTCCAGGTGGGTGCGGCGGAAGGTCTGCGGGAAGTAGACGAGCTGCCCCAGCTCCAGCAGCGGCGCGCAGTCCCGCAGGTACGCGCCGAGGCGGTCCAGGTCGTCGCATTCGGCGTAGAGCTGGTCGATTCGGATGTCCTCGTACCGGCAGCGCGGGTCGCAGTGCTCCGGGTCCTTGCCGCACCACTTGCAGGTCTCCCGGTTGGCCAGGTAGCAGTGCTTGCCGCCGGGCTGGGAGAGGACCAGCTTGCCGGTGACGAGCGTGGCCCGCTTCGTGAGGAACGACAGGTCCGTGTCGAGGCTGGCGACCGAGACGTCGAACGGGCGCGCGCGGCCGGACCCGGCGGTGCGCTGGAGTTCGCGGGCGATCTCCTCACCCCGGTTGCCGTCGATGAAGTCGATCAGATAGCGAACTGCGTGGGCGGCGGCGTCGTCGGGCACCTGATCCCCCTCCGGCGCGTCCGGGGCGCGCCGCCGTCCAGCCTGCCAGCCACGGGCAAGCCGCACAGTCACCGGAACGGCTCGTGGCCCGCCACCCGGCTGGGGTGGCGGGCCACGATCAGAGCGTGGGTCAGGCGGCGACCGAGACGGTCACCTCGTTGATCCCGCGAGCCGCGGCGACGGCGGTGTCGCCGTTGCCCTGGCGGGACAGCGCCCGCAGCGTCCACGAGCCCGGCGCGGCGAAGAACCGGAACTGCCCGGCCGGCGACGTCACCACCTCGGCGGTGAACTCACCGGTGGAGTCGAGCAGCCGCACGTACGCGCCCGGCACGACCTCGCCGGACTCGGACAGCACACGGCCGGTGATGACGGTTTCCTTCTCCAGGTCCAGGCTGGCCGGGAGGGGGGCGGCCTGGTCCGGCGCGGCGCAGCCGGCGGCAGCCGTCGAGGCGGCGGAGGTGGCGGAGGTGGCGGAGGTGGCGGTCATCAGGCCTCCCCCGGCTCGTCACCGAGCGCCACCGGCACGCCGACGAGCGAGCCGTACTCGGTCCAGGAACCGTCGTAGTTCTTCACGTTGCGGTGCCCGAGCAGCTCCTGGAGCACGAACCAGCTGTGCGAGGAGCGCTCGCCGATCCGGCAGTACGCGATCGTCTCCTTGCTGTCGTCCAGCCCGGCGTCGGCGTAGATCTTGCGCAGCTCGTCGTCGGACTTGAACGTGCCGTCCTCGTTCGCCGCCTTGGACCACGGCACGCTGATCGCGGTCGGGATGTGGCCGGCCCGCTGCGCCTGCTCCTGCGGCAGGTGGGCGGGGGCGAGCAGGCGGCCGGCGAACTCGTCGGGGCTGCGCACGTCGACCAGGTTCTTGGTGCCGATCGCGGCTACCACCTCGT
This sequence comes from Micromonospora sp. C41, assembly GCF_018070485.1. Lineage (NCBI taxonomy): Bacteria > Bacillati > Actinomycetota > Actinomycetes > Micromonosporales > Micromonosporaceae > Micromonospora > Micromonospora sp. C41. The sequence goes on from NZ_JAGPXP010000021.1 coordinate 87,451, forward strand.
CGCGGAACGCGCGGATCGAGGTGTCCGGCTCCTGCGCGACGTACTGCGTCTTCGGCCGCTCCACCACGTCGGTGACGAGCGGACGGGCGTCCAGCTCCCACTTCTTGCGGCCGCCGTCGAGCAGCTTGACGTCGCCGTGGCCGTAGAGCTTGAAGTACCAGTACGCGTACGCGGCGAACCAGTTGTTGTTGCCGCCGTACAGGATCACGGTGTCGTCGTTGGCGATGCCCCGGTCCGACAGCAGCGCCTCGAACTGGCTCTTGTTGACGAAGTCCCGGCGGACCTGGTCCTGCAGGTCGGTACGCCAGTCGAGCTTGACGGCGCCGGCGATGTGCCCGGTGTCGTAGGCCGAGGTGTCCTCGTCGACCTCGACGAAGACGACGCCCGGGGCGCCGAGGTTCTTCTCGGCCCACTCGGCCGAAACGAGTGCGGTGTCGCGACTCATCAGATCACTCCCTGGTGAGGATGGTTGGTGAGCCTGCGCGCGGAGATCGATGTCGATTGTTGTCGCACCACGCGCGGGACCCAGAGCTAGGAACGGATCACGGGTACGTGCGACGGCGCCGCTGCCGGGCGTTGAGGGGAACCGGGAAAGGTTCGTGGACCCTGGGTGGCCGCCGTTCAGGCGGCCGGAGACAGCCCCGCCGTCAGATGACGGGGCGACACAGGCAGGTGGCCACGCGGCACAGGTCGACCGCGCGCCGTTTGGTGAGGTGGGTCCCCATGGGCAGGGAGATTACCAGCCCATGCCACAGCTGCCACCAGGCCGACCAGCATCCGGGACGGCCGGCCCGCTCCCCGGACCGGCCGTGTACGGCTTTCAGCCGGCGGAGTTGATGGGCACGTTCGCCGCGTCCGCCGTGACCACCAGGCCCTCCGGCTTCGGCTCCACCTTGCGCAGGTTGAGCTGGAACGGCAGCTCCGGCAGCGGCACGTCGATCGAGATGCCCTGCGCGTACCGGGTGAGCGCGGCCCGGGCCAGCGGCACGTTCGGCAGGCCGTCGGCGGTGAGGTCGTTGAAGCGCAGCGCCACCTTGCCACCGGCCACCGTGACGTCGGCGGTGCCGTTGACGGTGAGCTTGACGCCGAGGATGTCGACCGGGGCGGTGACGGCGAGCTTGCCGTTGCGCTCGCCGAGCGTCAGCCCGGGGCGGTCCAGCAGCTTGGCCAGGCTCTCGTAGGTGACGGTGCCCCGCCCGTCCACGCTCTCGGCCACCACGTCGCCCCGGCCGGAGCGCAGCGTGTCCAGCGACGCGGTCACGTTGCGCGCGTCCACGTCCAGCTTCGGCACCTCGACCGCGTCGCCCTGGACGGCGCCCCGCACGTCGGTGAGCTGGATCGAGATGCGCTCGTACCGGCCGTCGAGCACCTGGGTGAGGAACGGGAAGCCACCCACCTCGACCTGCGGCGCGGCGGACTGCGCGTCCTGCTTGGCGATCTCCTGCCGCACCTGGTCGGCGATCGCCCGCTCGGCGACCCCGGCGGCGACCCGGTCGGCGACGACGAGCAGCCCGACCAGCACCAGCAGCAGGACGACGAAGCCGATCAGCACCTTCCGGCCGCGTCGCCGCGGTCGGCCCTCCGCCGGATACGCCTCTGCCACGCCGCCTCCCGTCCTCGCCGCCGTCACCGCGTCTCGCGGCGCAACCGTACTTACCCGAGGCGAATCTTCCCCAACCGCGTCAGAGGAACAGCACGCACATCGCGTACGCGGCCGGCGCGGCCAGCGCGAATCCGCCCAGCGGCCCCTGCATGTGCCGGGCCACCCACATCGTCGGCGGTTCACCGGCCATCAGGCGGCCCGCCTCGGCGTACCCCACGGCGAGGTCGGCCAGGACGGCGGTGGCGGCGCTGACCACGCCGACCAGGGCGGCGCTGGTCGGGGTGAAACCGACCAGGTAGCTGCCGAGCAGGGCGCTGGTGAGGGTGCCGAGCATCGCGCCCGCGACCACGCCGGCCGCGCCGCGCGGCACCTGCGGGGCGAGCCGCGGCCACGGCGCCACCGCGTCGGTGAGCCGCGCCACCAGCAACGCCACCCCCGCGGCGGTGAGGCAGACCGTGATCGCCTGGGTGCCCTTGGGAATCCGGCTGAGCACGACGAGCGTGCCGAAGGCGACCACGCCCACCACGATGAGCAGGGTGCCGCCGAGCGAGTCGGTCACCCGGACCCGGTCCACCCGCCGGACGAGCTGCCCCAGCACGGCGAGCAGCAGCCCGGCGGCCGCGGCGTAGCCGAGCGGGGCCAGGCCGGCGATGTCCGACTGGACCGCCGCGACGTCGGCGATCACGGCCGTGCCGGCGCTGACCAGGGCGACGACCAGCAGGGCGGGCGGTCGCATGGCCATCGTCCAGGCGAGCACGAAGAGCATCTGGACGCCGAAGATGATGGCCGCGAACGGCAGCCGGTGCCCGGGGCCGGAGGTCTGCGCGCCGAGCACCAGGCCGACGCCGAGCAGCGCGGCGAAGCCGGCGACGGTGAGCGCCAGCGGCCGGCGGACCGGGACCGGTGGCATCTCCTCCTCGGGCGCCTCGTCGGACTCGTCGTCGGCCCGCCGGCCGGGTCCGCCCTTCCGTAGCCGACGCGGTCCCTTCCGCTCCGGCCGGTCGCCCTCCTCGTCGGCGGGGCCGGTACGCGGGGCGGGCGGGTAGCCACGGGCGGGGCCGGAGGGCCCGGCGGACGGGTCGTCGGCCCACGGTTCACGACCGGTGTCGCGCGAGGTGGAGGGAAACACGCCCCGATCGTGCCAGACCCGGGCGGCTCGGCGGAGGTCCCGGTTTCGGTGACGTTAAAACCTGCACCGCGATCAAGGGCAGAAGGGGCAAACGGGAAAGCACCCCGGAGGTGACGGCGGGTCCATCGGTTACGCTCAGGCCGTTACCCGCCCGTCAGCGACGCCGGGACCCACGCAAGTTCACAGCGCCGCCCTCACCCGGGCGTGTCGCTGGTCGCGCGCGGCCGAAGGGCCGCCGGGACGGAGGTGATCGTGGAGCTCCTGCTGCTCGTGACCGCACGGGCCGGTGAGCCGTCGGCGGTGTTGCCGGCACTCGACCTGCTGCCGCACTCGGTCCGCACCGCACCCCGCGACGTCCGCACGCTGGTCTCCGGCCCCACGCCGGACGCCGTCCTGGTGGACGCCCGCTCCGAACTGAGCGAGGCGCGCGCCACGTGCCGGATGCTGCACGCCACCGGGCTCGGCGTACCGCTCGTCGCGGTGGTCACCGAAGCGGGCCTGATCGCGCTCAACGCGGACTGGGGTGTCGACGACGTGATCCTGGCCGGCGCCGGGCCGGCCGAGGTGGAGGCCCGGCTGCGGCTCGCCGTCGGCCGGCTGAGCAACGCGACCGCCGGCGCCGGCGGCTCGATCCGGGCCGGTGAGCTGAACATCGACCCGGACACCTACGCCGCCAAGCTGAAGGGCCGCCCGCTCGACCTCACGTACAAGGAGTTCGAGCTGTTGAAGTTCCTGGCCCAGCACCCGGGGCGGGTGTTCACCCGGGACCAGCTGCTGCGGGAGGTCTGGGGTTACGACTACTTCGGCGGCACCCGCACGGTCGACGTGCACGTGCGGCGCCTGCGCGCCAAGCTCGGCTCGGAGTACGAGTCGATGATCGGCACGGTCCGCCAGGTGGGCTACAAGTTCGTCGTCCCGCCGTCGCGTTCGCTGCCGGAGTCGGAGCCCGCGCCGCTGCCGGTCTGACCGCCCACGCCCCACTCCGGTAGGGGGCATTTCCGCAGAACGCCCTTTTTGCCCGATCAGTCAGACATATCCTGACTGCCGGATTTACCGGGCAAAGGGGGCGGCGGTGCGTGCGGTGAACACGGGGGCGACGAACGGCCGGTGCCGCTGATGCGGGGCCCGACGCTGCGCGCCACCGGGCTCGTGACCGTGGTGCTCGCGGGCCTGCTCGGCTCGGCGTTCGCGCTGGGCCGCAGCCTGGTCCCGGAACACCCGCCGTCGAACGCCGGCGCCACCACCGCGCTCAACGGACCGCGCTACGCCGACCAGCCGCCCAGCACGGACTTCCCCGGCGGCCGGGCCACCGCCGGGCCGAGCCCCGACGCCGCGCCGGACGCCGCCCCGGTCGAACCGGGCGGCGACGGCCCGTACGGCAGCCTGGTCGTCACCGGCTCGTCCCGGGTCGCGCTGACCTTCGACGACGGCCCCGATCCGCGCTGGACCCCGCAGGTGCTCGCGCTGCTGGCCCAGTACGGCGTGAAGGCGACGTTCTGCGTCGTCGGCGAGAACGCCGAGGCCCATCCGGATCTGATCCGGTCGATAGTCGCCGAGGGGCACACCCTGTGCAACCACTCCTGGGAGCACGACGTCGACCTGGGCAAGCGGTCCCCGGCGACGATCCGGGCCGACATCCTGCGCACGAACGACGCGATCCTGGCCGCCGCGCCGGGGGCGCGGATCGCGTACTACCGCCAGCCGGGCGGGGCCTGGACGCGCCCGGTGATCTCGGCCTGCGCCGACCTGGGCCTCACCCCGCTGCACTGGAGCGTGGACCCGTCGGACTGGAGGGCGCCGGGCGCGCTCACCATCGAGTCGAGAATCCGCACACAGATGGGACCGGGGGCGATCGTGCTCATGCACGACGCGGGCGGGGACCGTTCCGGCACGGTCGCGGCGTTGCAGCAACTCCTGCCCGAAATACTGGCGCGGTTCGAGCTGGAGTCGTTGCCCGTCGGCCCGCAGTGACGAGCGCCACCGACCGCCGCCCTCGTCCGGCGCGAACCGCCGCCGGACGGCGGCTACCGTGACTCAGATGAGCCCCGAGCCGACCAGTGGCCCCGCGACCGACCGGATCGACCGGGCGGACCGGCTGACGCCGGCCGAGGTCGCGGAGGTGCTGGCGCTGGCCCGCGCCGCCGGGGACACCGACGGCGCCGACCCGCTCGACGAGCACGTGCTGCTGCGGCTGCGCGACCCCGAGGCGCCCGCCGTGCACCTCACCGCCCGCACCGCCGACGGCACACTCACCGGGTACGCGCATCTCGACGTCACCGCCCCGGCCGAGGGCGTCGGCGCCGAACTGGTCGTGCATCCCGCGTACCGGCGGCGCGGCGTCGGCCGGGCGCTGGCCCGGGGCGTGGTGGACGCCGCGCCCGGTCCGCTGCGCGCCTGGGCCCACGGCGACCACCCGTCGGCCGCCGCGCTCGCTGTCGACCTGGGCTTCGCCCGGGCGCGGGTGCTCTGGCAGATGCGCCGTCCGCTGACCCCCGAACTGCCCGAGCCGGTGGTGCCGGACGGCGTGACGCTGCGCGCGTTCCGCCCCGGCGAGGACGACGAGGCGTGGCTGGCGGTGAACAACGCGGCCTTCGCCCAGCACCCCGAGCAGGGCAAGTGGACACTCGACGACCTGCGCGTACGCATCGCCGAGCCGTGGTTCGATCCGGCCGGCTTCCTGCTCGCCGTCGACTCCACGACCGGGCGGCTGCTCGGCTTCCACTGGACCAAGGTGCACGAGCGGCCGGGCTCGGCCCGCATCGGCGAGGTCTACGTGCTCGGCGTCGACCCGTCCGCGCACCGGGGCGGCCTGGGCCGGGTGCTCACCGCCGCCGGCCTGACCCACCTGCGCGACGAGCGCGGGCTGGACCGGGTGATGCTCTACGTGGACGAGAGCAACACCGCCGCGGTCGCGCTCTACGAGCGGCTGGGCTTCGCCATGTGGTCCGCGCACGTCAACTACCAGCGCGGCTGAGCGTTCCGCGGCCCCGGAAAATCGCCATAAAGGCGATACCAGGCTGCTAGTTCACGAAATGGACAACCCTTCCTCAGCGTACGGCCATCTCGTCGGCTGAACGTGTTCACCGCGCGTTCACTTGCGTCCGGCGAACCGTCCACCTGGCCCTCCTACCTTTCGTGTCAGCCGGTCAGCGCCGGCCCCCGGCACTCCGGGCGACCTGACCAAAGACGTGAAGGGAAACCCCTGAAGTGAAGCTCCAGCGGCACGGCGCCATCGCCTGTCTCGCTCTTACCGCGGTTCTCGGTCTCAGCGCCTGCGGCTCGGACAACAACGAGCCCGCCGGCGCCTCCGGTTCCACCGCCGCGGTGGACTGCGCGACGGGCACGCTGAACGCGCAGGGCTCCTCGGCCCAGAAGAACGCCATGGCCGAGTGGATCAAGGCGTACCAGCAGAAGTGCGCCGGCACCACGATCAACTACGAGCCGAGCGGCTCGGGCGCCGGCATCCAGGCCTTCATCGCCGGTACCGCAGACTTCGCCGGTTCGGACTCCCCCCTCAAGCCGGAGGAGCAGCCGCAGGCCGACGCCAAGTGCGTCGGCGGCCAGGCGCTCAACCTGCCGATGGTGATCGGCCCGGTCGCCGTGGTCTACAACGTCAGCGGCGCGGACAACCTCCAGTTCAGCCCGGCCACCCTGGCGAAGATCTTCGCCGGCAAGGTGACCAAGTGGGACGACCCGGCGATCAAGGCCGACAACCCGGACGCCAAGCTCCCGTCGACCGCGATCCAGGCGGTGCACCGCTCCGACGAGTCGGGCACCACCGACAACTTCACCAAGTACCTCTCCAAGACCGCCGAGGCGGACTGGACGCTCGGCAACTCCAAGGCGTGGAAGGCCCCGGGCGGCGTCGGCGCGGCCAAGTCCGACGGCGTGGCCAGCAAGGTCAAGAGCACCGACGGCACCATCAGCTACGTCGAGTGGTCGTACGCCGAGAACTCCGACCTGAAGATGGCGAAGGTCAAGAACGGTAACGGCGAGTTCGTCGAGCTGACCGGTGACTCGGCCGGCAAGACCATCGCCGGCGCCAAGTTCGAGGGTCAGGGCAACGACCTGAAGATGTCGATCGACTACAACACCAAGGAGGCCGGGGCGTACCCGATCGTCCTGGCGACCTACGAGATCGTCTGCAGCAAGGGCCTCGCCGCCGACAAGCTGCCGCTGGTCAAGGGCCTGCTCGGCCACGCCGCCAGCGCCGAGGGGCAGAAGGAGCTGGTCGAGCTCGGCTACGCCCCGCTGCCCGAGACCGTCCGCACCAAGGTCGAGGCCGCGGTCAAGAGCCTCTCCTGACGCTCCCGACCGACACCTCCTCAACGCGAAGCGAGCGAGCAGATGGGTGACACCCCTCAGCGCTCGGCCCACGCCGGCACCGGCGGGACTCCCGTGGCCACGAGCCACGAGGGACCCGCCGGTGCCTCGGCGCGTGTGGCCGAGCGCCCCGGTAACCCGGGCCGCCCCGACGGTGGCCTCGGCGGCGGCGGCGCCCTCCCCCGGGCCCGCGCCTTCGGCGCGGAACGGGCGTTCCGCGGCCTGACCCTGGCCGCCGGCACCACGGTCCTGGTGGTCATCGCGGCCATCGCGATCTTCCTGGTCGCCAAGGCCGTCCCGGCGTTGCGGGCGAACACCGAGTCGTTCTGGACGTTCGAGGGCTGGTTCCCGAACGACAACCCGCCGCAGTTCGGCATCGGCGCGCTCGCCTTCGGCACCGTCCTGAGCTCGCTGCTGGCGCTGCTCATGGCGGTGCCGGTCGCGCTGGGCATCGCCCTGTACCTGTCGCACTACGCGCCCCGGCGGCTCGGCAACGCCCTGGGCTTCCTGATCGACCTGCTGGCCGCCGTGCCGAGCGTCGTCTTCGGCCTCTGGGGCCGGGACTACTTCGCCCAGCCGGTCGCCGACCTGTCCGCCTGGCTGAACAGGTACTTCGGCTGGATCCCCATCTTCGGCGACGGCCCGTACGGGAACTCGATCCTGCTCGGCTCCGTGGTGCTGGCGATCATGGTGCTGCCGATCATCACCTCGCTGTCCCGCGAGGTGTTCCGGCAGACCCCGACCGCGAACGAGGAAGCCGCGCTCGCGCTCGGCGCCACCCGCTGGGAGATGATCCGCACCGCCGTCCTGCCGTACGGGCGTCCGGGCGTCATCGCCGCGGTGATGCTCGGGCTGGGCCGGGCGCTCGGCGAGACCATCGCGCTGGCGCTCACGCTCGGCTCCACGTACGCCATCTCGTTCAACATCCTGGCCAGCGGCGGCAACTCGATCGCCGCGAACATCGCCAACCGGTTCGCCGAGGCGAACGACACCGGCCGGGGCGCGCTCATCGCCTCCGGCCTGGTGCTGTTCGCGATCACGTTGATCGTCAACATCACCGCCCGGGCGATCATCTACCGGCGGCGCGAGTTCACGGAGTCGGCCGCATGACCACCACCCTCACCTCCCGCCGCCCGCGCCCGCCGGCCCAGCCGGCCACGCTGCGGGCGAGGCGACTTCCCGCGTACGCCGCTCCGGCCATCGCCGTCGCGGCGCTGCTGCTCGCGGCGGGCATCGTGTACGGCGCCGGCATCGGCGGCCCGGTCCTGGTCGTGGTGGTCGGCGCGCTGCTCTACCTGGCCGGTCTGTTCGTCGCGGCGAACGCGGTGGAGGGCCGCCGGTCGGCCCGCAACCGGACCTGGAGCGCGCTGATCCACTCCGCCTTCGTGCTGGCCGTGCTGCCGCTGGCCTCGGTGGTCTGGACGCTGGTCAGCAAGGGCTCCGAGCGGCTGGACGCGAACTTCTTCGGCACCTCGATGAACAACATCGGGTCGCGGGACGCCAACGGCGGCGCGTACCACGCGATCGTCGGCACGCTGCAGCAGGTGGGCATCGCCACGCTGATCACGGTGCCGCTGGGCGTGCTCTGCGCGATCTACATCGTCGAGTACGGCCGGGGCCGGTTCGCGTTCACCATCCGCTTCTTCGTGGACGTGATGACCGGCATCCCGTCGATCGTCACCGGCCTGTTCGTGCTGGCCTTCTGGGTGCTGATCGTCTCGCCGTGGTTCAACGACGGGCGGCCCGGTTTCTCCGGCTTCGCCGCCGCGCTGGCGCTGAGCGTGCTGATGCTGCCCACAGTGGTCCGCTCCACCGAGGAGATGCTCCGCCTGGTGCCGGCGCCGCTGCGCGAGGGCGCGTACGCCCTGGGCGTACCGAAGTGGAAGACCATCCTGCGGGTCGTGCTGCCGACCGCGCTGCCCGGCATCGTCACCGGCGTCATGCTCGCCATCGCGCGGGCCGCCGGTGAGACCGCGCCGGTGCTGCTCGTCGCCGGCGGCGGCGCGGCGATCAACTTCAACCCGTTCGAGAACAACCAGTCGTCGCTGGCCCTCTTCGTCTACCAGCAGGCCGGTGAGGCGTCGAGGTACTCGCCGGCACGGGCGTGGACCGCCGCGCTGACCCTGGTCGCCCTCGTCCTCGTCCTCACCGTGGCGGCGAAGCTGCTGTCCCGCCGCAACCGGCTCGGCCGATGAACCCCGGAGGTACCGCCACCATGGCCAAGCGCATCGAAGCCACGAACGTGACCGCCTACTACGGCGGGTTCAAGGCGATCGAGAACATCAACCTGACCGTCGAGCCGAAGACCGTCACCGCCCTAATCGGCCCGTCCGGCTGCGGCAAGTCCACCTTCCTGCGGTCGATCAACCGGATGCACGAGGTGCTGCCCGGCGCCCGGGTCGAGGGCAGCCTCACCATCGACGACCAGGACATCTACGACCGCGACGTGGACGTCACGGCGGTCCGCCGGATGATCGGGATGGTCTTCCAACGGCCGAACCCGTTCCCCACCATGAGCATCTTCGAGAACGTGGTGGCGGGCCTGCGGCTCAACGGCGTACGGCGCAAGTCGATCCTGGAGGAGGCCGCCGAGCGGGCGCTCCGCTCGGCGAACCTGTGGGACGAGGTGAAGGACCGCCTCGCCAAGCCCGGCGCGGGCCTGTCCGGCGGTCAGCAGCAGCGGCTCTGCATCGCCCGCACCATCGCGGTCGAGCCGCAGGTGGTGCTGATGGACGAGCCCTGCTCGGCGCTGGACCCGATCTCCACGCTGGCCATCGAGGACCTGATGTTCCAGCTCAAGGACAAGTTCACCATCATCATCGTCACGCACAACATGCAGCAGGCCGCGCGGGTGTCGGACCGGACCGCATTCTTCTCGATCGAGAAGACCGGCGACCCGGGCCGCCTGATCGAGTACGACAACACGCAGAAGATCTTCAGCAACCCGAGCCAGAAGAAGACCGAGGACTACATCACCGGCCGCTTCGGCTGAGGCGGAAGCTGGGCTCGGCGCCGTCCAGCCCCTCGATGTACGGCAGGATCGGCGTACCCGGGTCGCGCTCCGCCGCATCCCGCGCCACGCCGTCGAGGTCGCCCGCGGCGGCGACCTCGACGAGCGTGACCATGGTCGGCGGCAGCATGGTCAGCTCGCCGGCCTCCGCGCGGGCCAGCGCGTCCGCCGGGCGCAGCCACAGCGTGTGGTCGGCCTCGCCGGACACGTCCCGGGTCCGCTGCCCCTCGGGCAGCAGGGCGACGAAGAAGTACGTGTCGAAGCGGCGCGGCTCGAACTCCGGGGTGATCCACCGGCTCCACGGCAGCAGCAGGTCGGACCGGAGCGTGAGGCCGCGCCCGGCCAGCAGGTCCGCGAAGCCGACCCGCCGTCCCTCCAGGTCCTGCCGGGCCGCCTCCCAGTCGTCGCCGCTCACGTCGCCGACCACCGTGTCGGGGTCCGGCCCGGCGAGCAGCACGCCCGCCTCCTCGAAGACCTCGCGGGCGGCGGCGCACACCACCGCCTGCGCGGCCGCCGGGTCGAGTCCGAGCCGCACACCCCACGCCGCCGGGTCCGGGCCGGCCCAGCCGAGGTGCGCCTCCGAGTCGGAGCGGTCCACACCGCCGCCGGGGAAGGCGTACATGCCGCCGAAGGTCATCGCCGCCACCCGGCGGATCATGTAGACCTCGAACCCGTCGCCGGCCGGGCGGAGCAGCAGCACGGTGGCGGCGACCCGGGGCACGGCCGGTACGGCGCCCTCGGCCCGGAACCGGCGGGCGTGCTCCACCAGGGCGGGGGGTGCGGCGAAGCCGTCGATCGTCATGCGGCCGAGCCTAGTTCCCGCCCGAGCGGCCGGGCCGGGGGCGGCCTGGCACCGCCTGGCGCGGTGCACGCCGCCGCACGCAAGCATCCGCACCGCGCGAACCCAACCCGGTCACGTTGTGTAGTTTTCGGCCGCCGCCACCATGAACCCCTCCGCCGACTTTGCTCTGCAGCCAGATCCGCAGCGGCAACCTTCCGTAACCAGTGCGCATGGGGCTGCAGAGCAAAGTCGGCGAGAGGCGATTGGCCCAGCCCGAAATCGGGCTGACTTATGTCTGCCTAGTGGCTTTTGGGCACCCGGCTCTGCGAGGAGCCGAACGGGATCCATTACGCTCCGCAACCTTAACGCTAAGTGGTCACTAGCGAAGTGACTTCAGCCGCCTGGAGGACCGCCGCGCACCCACCGGCGCGCACCGGGCAGCGTGCGCCGGCCGCGCCTGGCAGGGTGGTGACCTGTGATCGACGACTTCGCGAAGCAGTATCTGCACAACGACCTGCGTCAGATCCGCGAGGTGCTGTTGTGGAAGCTCGACGGGCTGTCCGAGTACGACGTGCGCCGCCCCCTGACCGCGTCCGGCACCAACCTGCTCGGCCTGGTCAAGCACCTGGCGTTCACAGAGGCCCGGTACTTCGGCGAGGTGTTCGGCAGGCCGTTCCCGGAACCGCTGCCCCGGTGGGACGATCCGGATCCGGACGGCGCCGACATGTGGGCGACCGAGCACGAGACCCGCGAGGAGGTGATCGGCCGCTACCGACGGGCGTGGGAGCACGCGGACGCGACCATCGAGGCCCTCCCCATCGACGCGCCCGGCCACGTGCCGTGGTGGCCCCGCCCCCACGTCAAGCTGTTCAACGTCATGGTCCACGTGCTGGCCGAGACCAACCGGCACGCCGGGCACGCCGACATCCTGCGGGAACAGCTCGACGGCTCGACCGGGGCATGGGCCGCGTACGCGCACCTGGAACCCGACCGGCCGACGCTGGCGACGCGGCGGGCGACGATCGAACTGGCCGCCCTGGCCGTCGCCGACACCCCCCGCTGAGCCGTCCCGACCGGTGGATCACCCTGCCGGTCCCGCAGCGGGAAGGGATAGCGTGCCGGGCATGACGCGTTGGGGAATCCTGGCCACCGGAAACATCGCCGCCCGCTTCGCCGAGGACCTGCGGCTGGTGCCGGACGCCGAACTGGTCGCGGTCGGCTCGCGTACCCGGGAGAGCGCCGAACTGTTCGCGCGCCGGCACGACGTGCCGCGGGCGTACGCCTCGTGGGCGGAACTGGCCGCGGACCCGGACGTGGACGCGATCTATGTGGCCACCCCGCACGCGGCGCACCACGAGGCGGCGCTGGCGTGCCTGGCCGGCGGCAAGGCCGTGCTGGTGGAGAAGCCCTGCACGCTGGACCTGCCGACCACCACCGAGCTGGTGGAGACGGCCCGTGCCCGGGGCCTGTTCCTCATGGAGGCCATGTGGATGCGGACCAACCCGCTGATCCTGCGCGTGCTGGAGCTGATCCGGGACGGCGCGATCGGCGAGGTGACGCACGTACGGGCGGACTTCGGCGTGGCCGGCCCGTTCCCGCCGGAGCACCGGATGCGGGCCCGCACACTCGGCGGCGGCGCGCTGCTCGACCTCGGGGTCTACCCGCTGAGCCTGGCCCACCTGGTGCTCGGCGTGCCGCAGCACGTGCAGGCGTGGGCGAAGCTGACCCCGGAGGCGGTGGACGAGAACACCGGCATGGTGCTCGGCTGGGACTCCGGCGCGGTGGCCACGCTCAGCTGCGGCATGGTCGGCGCGACAGCGATCACCGCGTCGATCACCGGCACGACCGGCCGGATCGACCTGCCCGAGCTGTTCTTCCGGCCCGCGCACGCCGTGCTGCACCGGGCCGGCGCCGAGCCGGAGACGATCCCGGCGGACCTGACCGGCGGCGGCTACCAGTACGAGGCGATCGAGGTGCAGCGCTGCCTGGCGGCCGGGCTGACCGAGAGCCCGCTGGTGCCGCACGCCGCCACGCTCGAGGTGATGGGCCTGATCGACGACATCAAGGCCCGGATCGGCGTCTCCTACGCGTGAGGGGTTCCCCGCCACGGCGGGGAACCCCTCGACGTCGTTGCGCGGGAGCTCAGAACAGGGGGCGGACCAGCAGGTACGCGAGGCAGGCGATCGCGGCGGCGGCCGGGAACGTGATGATCCAGGCGATCACGATGTTGCCGGCCACGTTCCAGCGCACCGCGGAGAGCCGTTTCGTCGCGCCCACACCCATGATCGCCGAGGTGATCGTGTGCGTGGTGGAGATCGGCGCCTTGAGCACCAGCGCGTTGAAGTAGAGCACCGCGCTGGCGACGGTCTCGGCCGCGAAGCCCTCTGCCGGGCCGAGGTCGATGATCTTCCGGCCGAGCGTCCGGATGATCCGCCAACCACCCGCGTACGTGCCGGCGGCCAGCATCGCCGCGGAGGTCCAGAAGACCCAGCCCGGGATGTGGGTCTTGCTCTCCTGGAAGCCACCGGTGTAGAGCGCCAGCACGATGATGCCCATGGTCTTGGCGGCGTCCTGCATGCCGTGGCCGACCGACATGGCGGCGGCAGACGCGGTCTGCGCCCAGCGGAAGCCGCGGCTGAGCTTGCCCGGCTGCCCCTTCCGGAACAGCCACATGATCGCCAGCATCACCAGGAAGCCGAGCACCAGGCCGACCACCGGCGAGAGCACCATCGGGATGAGGACCTTCTCGATGATGGTGCCCCACTGGACGATGCCGTCGGCGGCGAACAGGGTCGCGCCGACCAGGCCGCCGAAGAGGGCGTGCGAGGAGGAGGACGGCAGGCCGAAGTACCAGGTGATCAGGTTCCAGATGATCGCGCCCAGCACGCCGGCGAAGACCACGCCGAGGCTCTCCACCCCGGTCGGCAACGTGACCAGGCCGTCGCCGACCGTCTTGGCGACGCCGGCGCCGAAGTGCGCGCCGACGAAGTTGCCGACGGCGGCCAGCGCCAGGGCGATCCGGGGGGTCAGCGCCCGGGTCGAGATGCTGGTGGCGATCGCGTTCGCCGCGTCGTGGAAGCCGTTCGTGTAGTCGAACGCCATGGCGACCGCGATCACCGCCAGCACGGCGATGAGTTCGGGACTCACTGGATCAGGACTCCTTGACCGCGATGGTCTCGACGGTGTTGGCGACGTGCTCGAAGGCGTCGCAGGCGGCCTCCAGCTCGTCGGCCACCTCCTTCATCTTCAGCACCGTGAGCGCGTCGTACTCACCGGAGAAGAGGCGTACCAGCAGCATCCGGTACGCCTGGTCGCCGTCGTTCTCGAGCCGGTTGCACTCGATCCAGTAGTCCTCAAGATCCTTCATCGACTTCAGCCGGGGCATCGCCTCGGCGGTGAGCTTGGCCTGCAGGTCGAGCACGTTGACCAGCTCGTGCAGCTCACGCGGAAGGGACGGGAGCTTGGTCAGGCCGTACAGGTAGAGCAGGTTGCCGACCGCCTCCAGGTGGTCCATCACGTCGTCGAGCAGCGAGCCCAGCCGGTAGATGTCCTCCCGGTCGAACGGCGTGATGAACGTGGAGTTGATCTTCTTGTAGAGCTCGTGCGTGATCTGGTCGCTGTCGTGCTCGATGTCGGTCAGCCGCTCGCTGATCGACTGCACGTCGGCGCCGGGCAGACCCAGCTCGTTGAGCAGGTCGGTCCCCTTGACCAGGTTCTGCGCGGCCCTGGTGAAGAGCTCGTAGAAGGCGCCCTCGGTGGGACGGAAGGAAAACTTCACAGCACGGACCTCGTCGTGTCGGTGGAAGGGTGGCCGTCGCCGCCCGGGCGTCTGCATTGCGCATGCTAGGGATCGCGTCCAGGCGGCTTTCGATCGGCCCACCCCTGGTCAAGCCCGATTCACCGCTCGTTCACCTTCCGTTCACCTGATCACCCGCCGAGTTGGCTCCGTAACCGGTCACGCTCCCGATCAACGTCGAAATCGGCAGGCGGATACCCCAGATGCAACTCGTCGAACGTCTCGCGCAGCAGGTGGGCTACCGCCCAGTCCCGGTACCACTTGCGGTCCGCCGGGACCACGAACCAGGGCGCGTCGTCGGCGCCGCACCGCTCGATCACCTCGGCGTACGCCGCCTGGTAGTCGTCCCATCGTGCCCGGGTGTCCAGGTCACTGGGGTTGTACTTCCAGAACTTCGTCGGGTCGGTCAGCCGCTGCATCAGCCGCTCGCCCTGCTCGGCGTACGAGATGTGCAGCATGACTTTGATCACGGTCACCGCCTGCTCGGCCAGTTCCCGCTCGAAGTCGTTGATGATCGCGTACCGGGATTGCCAGGTCGCCTCGTCGACAAGCCCTTCGACCCGGGCGATCAGCACGTCCTCGTAGTGCGAGCGATTGAACACGCCCACGTACCCGGGCGGCGGCAGCGCCCGGCGTACCCGCCACAGGAAGTCGTGCCGCAACTCCTCCTCGGTGGGCGGCCCGAACGAGCGGATGTGCAGCCCGAGCGGGTTCATTGCGCCCGCCACCCGCTTCACCGTGCCGTCCTTGCCGCCGCAGTCCATCGCCTGGAGCACCAGCAGCAGCCGGCGCGGCCGGCCCTCACCGAGCCCCGCGCCCGCCTGGGCCGGCGCGCTCGTGGCGCTGCCCGGACCTGAGGCGCCCTGCGCCGAGGCATACAGCATCTCCTGCTGCCGCCCCAGTTCCGCGCCGACCAGCTCGACCTGGGCCCGTGCCCACTCCTTGCGCGCGGGCCCGCGCCCGGCCACCGCCGGCAGCCCGGGCGTCGACCGGGGGTCGATCGCCGCCAGATCCACCGCCCCCGGCCCCACCCGCAGCAGTTCCCGCATCGGCCCGCCCTCGGGCCCCACCACCTCACTCATCCCCCGATCCTCACCCCCGAAGCCCTTTCCCGCCCGCCCCACCCCGCTGATCTTGCAGTTGCGGCCCCTGGTGCATCCGGAAAGCGGCTTTTGCCGGGGCGGCAAGCGCAAGATCGGCGAGGGTGGGCGGCGGGGTGCCGGGGCGGGTGGTGGGGCGGGAGAATGGGTGGGTGGATGAACTTACGGGGGAGTTCGAAGCGGAGCGGGGGCATCTGCTGGCGGTCGCGCGGCGGATGCTCGGCAGCCGCAGCGAGGCCGAGGACGCCGTCCAGGAGACCTGGCTGCGCTTCTCCGGCGCGTTGAGCGACCCCGAGCAGCGCGCCCGCGTACGCGATCTGCGCGGTTGGCTCATCACCACCTGCTCGCGGATCTGCCTGGACGTGCTCCGCTCCGCCCGGGTGCGCCGGGAGGCGTACCCGGGTCAGTGGCTCCCCGAGCCGGTGGTGACCACCGTGCCGGCGGCGGACGGGTTCGCGCCCGACCCGGCCGAGCGGGCGGTACGCGCCGACCAGATCGGCACCGCGCTGCTGGTGGTGCTGGAACGGCTGACGCCGGAGCAGCGGGTGGCGTTCGTGCTGCACGACGTGTTCGCGGTGCCGTTCTCCGACGTGGCGGACGTACTGGCGGTCACGCCGGAGGCGGCGCGTCAACTCGCGTCGCGGGCCCGGCGGGCGGTGCACCGGCCGGACGCGCCGCAGCACAGCGCCGACCTCGCCGAGCAGCGACGGGTACTCACCGCGTTCGTCGCCGCCGTGGAGTCCGGCGAGCTGGAGCAGTTGGTCCGGGTGCTCGCACCCGACGTGGTGGCGATCGGCGACTCCGGCGGCCACTTCCCGGCGGCCCGCCAGCCGGTGGTCGGCGCGGAGGCGGCCGGTCGCCTGCTCCTCGGCCTGTTCAACCAGGCCCGCAAGTGGGGCGCGATGCGGGTCCGGCCGGTGGTGGTGGACGGCACGCTGGGCTGGCAGTCGGAGGTCCCCTACCGGGACGGGCGGACCATGCGGATCGTCACCTCGTTCGCCGTCCACGAGGGGCGGGTCACCGGGGTGTTCAACCAGCTCAACCCGGACAAGGTCGGCGAGCTGCCGCCGCTGGGGCCGGACGCCGCCTGGCCGCCGCGCTGGTGAGTTGGCTCAGACCACCAGTGCCAGCCACTTCCGGTACGACGTGGCGAACGGCTCGGTGCCGTCGCCGAGCGCGCCGAGCAGCCAGCGGGCGGCCGCCTCGGCCTCGGTGACCACGTCGTCCGGGTAGCCCCAGCGGGCCCGGTGCTCGGCGAACTCGTCCTCGTCGCGCAGCTCGACCACTGCGGTCTCGCGGCGGCGCACCACGTCAAGGTCGAGGTCGATCAGGTGGACCGTCTCCGCGCCCTCCCAGCGGGCCGGGGTGGCGATGTCGCAGTAGACCTCGCTGGTGCGCGGCGGCGGGTTGAACATGCCGGTCCACCAGCCGTGGTGGGGCACCAGCAGGACGAACGGGATCTGCTCGACGGACGGGCGGCCGTGGTAGACGGATTCGGTGCCGGCGGGCACGCCGAGCCAGACGCCGAGATCGTCCTCGGCGAGGCGGCGGGCCGGGTAGTCGCGGTGGGCGCTGCCGTCGTACTTGCGGTAGATCACGCGGACCACGTCGCTCGGCATGCCTGGCACCCTAACCGATTCCGGCCACGCCACGCGATCGGGAGGTAACCGGACGCGACCCGCCGTCCCGCCACGCCGCCGGAGCGACCGGACCCCCGTCGGTGCCGGCGGGTACGGTCGCACGGTGACCCCGTCCCGCACCGCCACCGGCCCGGCCGTCCCGAAGAAGCGCCGCAGTGGTCGCGCCGGCGCCGGGGAGCTGCTGACCGCCGCGGTGGGCGCGGTTCCCGGCGGCGCGGCCCGGCCCGGTCAGCAGCAGATGGCCGAGGCGATCGAGCGCAGCATCGCCTCCGGCGAGCACCTGTTGGTGCAGGCTGGCACCGGCACCGGCAAGTCCCTGGCCTACCTCGCGCCGGCGCTGACGGTGGACGGGCCGGTGGTGGTCTCCACCGCCACGCTGGCGTTGCAGTCCCAGCTGGTCGAGCACGACCTGCCCCGGCTGGCCGACGCGGTCGAGCCGGTGCTGGGCCGGCGCCCCACGTTCGCCGTGCTGAAGGGTCGCCACCACTATCTGTGCCTGGCGAGGTTGGACAGCTCGGTCGAGGACGAGCCGGACGACGCGCTCTTCGACGCGCCGCGCCCCGGCAACGGCGGCACCAAGTGGCTCGGCGAGGCGGGCCGCCTGGGCAAGCAGGTGCAGCGGCTGCGTGACTGGGCCGAGGAGACCGCCACCGGCGACCGGGACGAGCTGGATCCGGGCGTGGACGACCAGGTGTGGCGCACCGTCTCCATGCCGGCGCGCGAGTGCGTGGGCGCGAGCCGCTGCCCGTTCGGTCAGGAGTGCTTCGCGGAGGCGTCCCGGGCGCGCGCCCGCGAGGCGGACATCGTGGTGACGAACCACAGCCTGCTCGCCGTCGACATGCTCGCCGGTCGGCACATCGTGCCGCCGCACAAGCTGCTGGTGGTGGACGAGGCGCACGAGCTGGCCGACCGGGTCTCCTCGGCGGCCCAGGCCGAGCTGGTGCCGGAGCTGATCGACAGGTCCACCCGCCGGGCCCGGCCGCTGCTGCGCCCGGACCTGGCCGAGCGGCTCACCGAGGCCGGTGACGCGCTCGCCGTGGGGCTGGCCGAGGCGCCGGCCGGGCGGCTCACCGCCGGTCTGCCGTCCGCGCTGCGCGAGGCGTGCACGCTGCTGGACTCGGCGACCCGGGCCGCGCTGGAGGCGATCGGCGACGTGAAGTCCGACGACCCCGACCCGGTACGCAAGCAGCAGGCCAAGGCGGTGCTGGACGAACTGTCCACCACCGCGCAGCGGCTGCTGGAGGAGGCCGACCACGACGTCGCCTGGGTCGAGAAGCCGGACAACGGCAGCCGCCGAGCACTCGTGGTCGCGCCGCTGTCGGTCGCGGGCACGCTCGCCACCCACCTGTACGACGAGCGCACGGTCGTCGCCACCTCGGCGACGCTGGCGCTGGGCGGCCGCTTCGACACGGTGGCCCGGGCGCTGGGGCTGGACGCGCCGCCGCCCGCCCCGCCGTCCCCGGCCGCCGCCGCGATCGCCACCGCTGCCGCCGCGGGCCGCACCCCGGTCACGCCGCCGGTGGCCGCCGCCGAGGGCAGCCGGGCGTCGATCGGCACCGTGCCGGCCACCGAGGGGCCGGGCTGGAGTTCGCTGGACGTCGGCTCACCGTTCGACTACGCCCGGCAGGGCATCCTGTACGTGGCCGCGCACCTGCCCCGCCCCAGCATCTCCGGGCTGCCCGGGCCGGCCGGTGAGGAGCTGCTGGCGCTGGTCGGGGCGCTCGGTGGTCGTACCCTCGGGCTCTTCTCGTCGCGACGGGCCGCGCAGCAGGCGGCGGAGCTGGTCCGCGCGCGGACCGACCTGCCCGTGCTGCTGCAGGGCGAGGAGGCGCTGCCGCTGCTGGTGCGCCGGTTCCGCGAGGTGCGGGAGAGCTGCCTGTTCGGGGTGATGTCGCTCTGGCAGGGGGTGGACGTGCCGGGCGACGCCTGCCAGCTCGTGGTGATCGACAGGTTGCCGTTCCCCCGGCCGGACGAGCCGCTCGCCGCGGCGCGCGCCGCGGCGGTGGACGCCGGTGGCGGCTCGGGTTTCGCGGCGGTGAGCGTGCCGATCGCGGCGGTCCGGCTGGCCCAGGGCGTCGGCCGGCTGATCCGGGCCACCGGCGACCGGGGCGTGGTGGCGGTGCTCGACTCGCGGCTGGAGACGGCGCGCGGGTACGGCCCGTTCCTGCGCCGTTCGCTGCCGCCGTTCTGGTACACCACCCGGCCCGAGGTGGCCCGGGGCGCGCTGGAACGGCTCGCCAAGAGCTGACGCCCGCGCCTCCCCGGGCGGGGCGACACGGGCGTCAGGGGATCGTGCGGGTCAGGGCGCCTGGGAGGCGACCACCACCGCGTCCGGTGGGGTGTCCGGCACGGTACGCGCGGCGAGCCGCCGGACCGCGGTGTTGAGCACGGCGATCAGCGGCACCGCGACCAGCGCGCCGGCGATGCCGGCCAGCACCACGCCCGCGGCGATGCCGATGATCACGGCGAGCGGGTGGATGGCCACCGCCCGGCCCATGATCAGCGGCTGGAGCACGTGGCCCTCTACCTGCTGCACCCCGACCACCACGCCGAGGATGATCAACGCGGTCACCGGGCCGCTGTCGACGAGCGCGACCAGCACTGCGACCACGCCGGACAGGAACGCGCCGACGATCGGGATGAACGCGCCCAGGAAAACCAGCGCGGCCAGCGGGAACGCGAACGGGATGTCGAACAGCACCAGGAAGATGCCGATGCCGACCGCGTCGATGAAGGCGACCAGCACGGTGGCCCGCACGTACGCGCCGAGCGTCGCCCAGGACGCGCGACCGGCGTCGTCGACCTTCCAGCGGGCCGCGACCGGCAGCAGCCGGACCAGGAACCGCCAGATGGAGTTGCCGTCGCGCAGGAAGAAGAACGTGGCGAACAGCACGAGCACGGTGCCGGTGAGCACCTCGGCCAGCGTGGCGGCGGTGCTGAGCGCGCCGCTGGTGAACCGCTCGGTGTTGCCGTTGATCCAGTTCTGCGCCTCGTTGATGTAGCGGTCGAGCTGGCTGTCGGACAGGTGCAGCGGGCCAGTCTTGAACCAGTCCTGGATCTGCCGGATGCCCTGCGAGGACTTCTCGCTCAGCTCCGGTACGCCCTTGATGAACTCGTTGACCACCAGCGTCAGCGTGCCGACCACGGCGGCCAGGCCGCCGACGAGCACCACACCGGTGGCCAGGGAGCGGGGCAGGCGGGCCCGGAGCAGCCAGCCGACCGCCGGGGCGAGCAGCGCGGAGAGCAGCAGCGCGACAGTCAGCGGGATGATCACGATGCTGATCGTGCCGATGATCTTGATGAGCGCCCAGGTCACGATGCCGATCACGATCAGCCGCCAGCACCAAGCGGCGGTGATCCGCAGCGCGTGCGGCACCTCGGTGTCGTCCCGGCTCACAGTCGAGGAGTGCATCGCGGCCGGCGGCTCGACGCCCACCACAGTCGCCTCCGGCGACGCCGACGGTCCCGGTGACGCGGGCGAGGCCACTCCTGCCTCCCCCGGCGCCGCTTCCGGGTCGGCCCGGCGGGTCCGGGCGGCCTCCCGGCCCGACTCGTACGCGCGGCGGAGCCGTCCGCGCATCCGCTCGAAGCGGCTCAAGCGCACCTCCGGCAAAGTCGGCCCCACCACGTCGCAGGGGGCACAGGATACGTCTGCTCGCCCCACCCTAGGGCGGCTCGGCCACACATTGCCCGCCCGGCGCTCCTGCGAACCACGGCGGAATCGACAGCCGGGCACGCGGTAGCGTCTTCGCGTGACCGCCGACCAGAGTCTCGACGCCGGGCTGCCGATCCGCCTGCTGCACGACCGCGTGCTGGTACGCACCGAGGGCGCCGAGGGCGAGCGCCGCTCCACCGCCGGCATCGTGATCCCCGCGACCGCCGCCGTGGGCAAGCGGCTGGCCTGGGCGACAGCCGTCGGCGTCGGGCCGAACGTCCGCTCGATCGTGGCCGGCGACCGGGTGCTCTTCGACCCGGACGACCGCTCCGAGGTCGAGTTGCACGGGCGGGCGTACGTGCTCCTGCGCGAGCGGGACGTGCACGCCGTGGCGGCCGAGCGGGTGGAGAGCACCGCCGCCGGCTCCACCGGTCTCTACCTCTGATCCGGCTCTCCACCCTCCGACCCGGCATCGGCGCCGTTTGCGGCGCTTCCCGGCGGGAAGCCCAGGCACCTGAGCGCCCTGGGGAGGGACACCATGCCGGTAGTGATCAAGAAGATCCTCGCCTGGGGATTCCTCGCGTTCCTGATCTACTTCATGGCGTTCCGTCCGGACGGGGCCGCGCAGGTGTTCAGGGGGATCGGGGCCGCGCTCATGGCCATCGCCCAGGGGCTCGGCGACTTCCTGACCGGCCTGATGAGCTGACCCGTCAGCGCCCGGGACGCCAGGGCGCGCCCGGGCCGTGCCAGCCGCCCGGGCCGTAGCCGGGCGGCGGGTACGCGGGCGGCGCGGCGAGCACCACCGGGATCGGCACCACCGGGTCGTCGGGCGCCTCCACCGGGCGCTGCGAACCGTCCGGGAACCGCAGGTGGTAGCGCTGACCGTCCCAGACCCCGACCGGCGCCTGCGGGTCCCGGCCGACGAAGAACGACCGGTACGCGGAGATCGCCTCCAGCAGTTCCCGTTCCTCCCGCGCTGTCCGTTCCCGCTCGGCGGGTTTGCGGTCCAGTCCCCGGCGCATGCCGTCGCGCAGCAGCGCGAGCCGGGTCGCGGCGAACTGGTAGCCGCGCATCGCCTTCACCCCGCCGTCACCGGCGACCCGCCGGGCCCACGTACGCGCCGCGTGCCGGCGGCCCAGGCTGCCCAGCGCGGCCACCTCGGGCGGGGTGAGCCAGCCCGCCCGCACGTAGTCCGGCAGCGTGCGCTCGGTGAGCCGGCCCTCCCAGGCGCGCAGCCAGATCGCCAGCCCCACCATGGCGAAGAAGATCGGCACCATCACGCCGATGTACCCGTAGAGCACGATCACCGTCTGCCCGGTGGCCTGGGCCAGCGAGGGCAGCAGGTTCCAGGTGCCGTGCAGGATCATCGCCAGCAGCAGGCCGGCCAGCGGGGCGAGCACCCGTACCCGCCGGTCGGCGGTACGCGCCGCGACGCCCAGCCCGACGCCGGTCATCGAGGTGAACAGCGGGTGGGCGAAGCCGAACAGCAGGATCCGGACGATGAAGATCGCGATCACCTGCTGCGCGCCGGTGGCCGGGCCGTACTGCTCCACGCCGGTGCGGTAGCCGTACCCGCCCAGGTAGAGGATGTTCTCGACCATGGCGAAGCCGACCGCGGAGAGCCCGCAGTAGACCAGGCCGTCGGTGATCCCGGAGAACTCCCGGCGCCGGAAGATCAGCACCAGGAGCGGGCCCGCCGCCTTGGTCAGCTCCTCGATGAACGGGGCGACGAGCACCGCTGTCAGCGCGGCGGGCAGCCCCAGGTCGTCGAACAGCCGCGCGCCGGTCTCGTTGACCAGCAGCGAGATCGCGGTGGAGACGAAGGCGCCCCACGCGAAGCAGAAGATCAGGTATTTCAGCGGCTCCGGCTCGTAGCGGTCGAGCCACAGGAAGCAGGAGACCAGCACCGGCACCGGCAGGATCGCCGCGACCAGGCCCACCAGCAGCGCCTCGGCGCCGAGGCTCTCGCCCAGCGTGAAGACCATGAACAGCGCGCCGGCCGCGATCAGCAGCACCACACCGGCCAGCGCGAGGAAGCGCCGCCAGCCGAGCCGGCGCAGCGGCATCCGGGGCGTCGGCGCCCCCGGCGACGGGGCGGCGGGCGCGGGCGGCGGCGGCAGGGCTCCGCCGGGCGGGGTGTCGGCCATGCGGTCAGCGTAGTCACCCGCGACCCACTGGTCCGGGCCGAACGCTACGGCTATGCTCCCGAACAGGTCACGAGCGCCAGCGTCAAGCCCCGGCTTGCTGGCCGGCAACCCTCGTCGAGGTTCGCGGTGGGGTGCCCCGGGTGATGACCGGGCCCAGCGCCGCTCCGCGTGCTGGGCAAGCGCGGACCCCGTCCCGGCACCACCCGGGGTCCACCTGTGACCCGGGAGGCTCCGCCATGACCCTCACTCTCGTACCCCCGTCCCTAGTGCTGCCCGCGCCGGTCCGGCCCGACCCGCTCGGCGTGCTCGGCGTACCGGGGGAGATCAACCTGGACCACGCCGCCAGCGCGCCGTGCGCGCGGGCCGCGGCCGACGCGGTGGCCGGGCTCCTTCCCTGGTACGCGAGCGTGCATCGCGGCGCGGGCGCGCTGTCCCGGCGCTGCACGCTCGCCTACGAGCAGGCCCGGCAGACCGTCGGCGACTTCCTCGGCGCCCGCCCCGACGACCACGTGATCTTCACGCGGAACACCACAGACGCGCTGAACCTGCTGGCCCGGGCGCTGCCCGCGGGCACCACCGTGATCACGTTCGGCGGCGAGCACCACGCCAACCTGCTGCCCTGGCCGCGCGGCTCGGTACGGCTGCCGGTGCCGGACAGCCCGGCCGGCGCGGTCCGGTCCCTCGCGGCGGCGCTCGGCGAGCTGGCCCGCGACGCCCGGCCCGGCCTGCCGGTCCTGGTCGCGGTCGCCGGCGCCGGCAACGTCACCGGCGAGGTGTGGCCGATCGCCGAGCTGGCCCGGGTCGCGCACCGGCACGGCGCCCGCATCCTGGTCGACGCCGCGCAGCTCGCCCCGCACGCCCCGGTCGACCTGGCCGCGCTGGACGTGGACTACGTGGCGCTGTCCGGCCACAAGCTGTACGCCCCGTTCGGCGCGGGCGTGCTCGCCGGGCGGGCGGACTGGCTGGACGCGGCCCCGCCGTACCTGGCCGGTGGCGGCGCCACCAGCCACGTCGGCGCGGCCACGCACGAGGTGCGCTGGACCACCGGCCCGGCACGGCACGAGGCCGGCACCCCGAACCTGCTCGGCGCGGTGGCGCTGGCGGCGGTCTGCGCCGCGCTCGGCGAGGCCGACCGGCAGGCGCTGCACGTACGGGAACAGGCGCTGCTGACCCGGCTGCGCCGCGGCCTCGCCACGCTGCCCGACGTGGTCGAGCTGCGCATGTTCGGCCCGGACGCGCCCCGGGTGGGGATCGTCAGCTTCGTGGTCGCCGGGCGGGACTCCGCCGACGTGGCCGCGCACCTGGCGAGCCGACACCGGATCGGGGTACGGGACGGCCTGTTCTGCGCCCACCCGCTGACCCGTCGCCTGCTGGCCGAGGCCGCCGCCCGTACCGGCCGCACCGACCTGCCCCCGACCGCCCTGCGCGCCAGCCTGGGCCTGGGCACCACCGAGCCCCAGGTCGACGCCCTCCTGACCGCCCTGTCCCACCTCCCCTAACCCAACCCCTCCCCCTCCCCCTCCCGCCCAAGAGCAACCGGCCCGTCCGCACCCACGACAGCCAGAGATCTTGGTACGGGGACGCCCCGGTGGGGGCGTCCCCGTACCAAGATCTCGCCCCCCGGGGCCCCCATCGGGGCGATCATGAAGTTAGCGGTCACAGAAAGCGCTTCCCCACCAGCCAACTTCATGATCAGCCGGCCCCCATGGAGGTGATCAAGGAGTTTGGGTCCGAGTTGATCTCCGGGAGGGACACAAACTC